>CAKZIN010000085.1 GCA_936933955.1 uncultured Sphingopyxis sp.
GGACGGTGTTCGAATGGTATGACTTCTTCATCTACGGCACGCTCGCCGCGATCATCGGCAGCACCTTCTTTCCCTCCGGGTCGGCGACGCTGGAGACGCTGCTGGTGTGGGCGGGCTTTGCGGTAGGCTTCGGCTTTCGCCCGCTGGGTGCCGTGCTGTTCGGCGTGCTGGGCGACCGGCTGGGTCGGAAATACACGTTCCTTGTGACGGTCACGCTGATGGGCATCGCCACCGCAGGTGTCGGTCTCATTCCCTCCGCGGCGAGCATCGGCATAGCGGCGCCGATCCTCGTTCTGCTGCTGCGGATCCTTCAGGGGCTCGCGCTCGGTGGCGAATATGGCGGCGCGGCGATCTACGTCGCGGAGCACAGCCCGCCGCACAAGCGCGGCTTCTACACCAGTTTCATCCAGGCGAGCGTCGTCGGCGGCTTCATCCTCAGCCTGGTCGTCGTGCTCAGCTGCAAGGCGTTGATGCCTGCCGAACTGTGGACGAGCTGGGGGTGGCGCGTGCCGTTCCTGCTGTCGATCATCCTCCTTGCCATCTCGCTGTGGATGCGTGTCAAACTCTCCGAGAGCCCGGTGTTCGCGGCGATGAAGGCGGCGGGGGAGACGTCGCGGCAACCGCTCAAGGAGACTTTCACCTACCCCGGCAATCCGCTGCGACTGTTCGTCGCGCTGTTCGGCATCGCCGCGGGGCTGACGGTGATCTGGTACACAGCGATGTTCTCCGGCCTGACGCTGCTCAAGGGGCCGCTGCGGGTCGAGGATACGGTGGCGGAGGTGATCGTCGGGCTGGCCGCGCTGGTCGGGATGAGCTTCTTCATCTTCGCCGGCTGGTGGTCGGACAGGGTGGGGCGCAAGCTGCCGATCGTGCTCGGCTACGGTTTGACGCTGGCGCTTCTCTTCCCGCTGTTCCACGCGCTCGGGAGCGCCGGCCACCCCGCGCTCGCTCGCGCGGCGCAGGCGAGCCCGGTGACGCTGGTCGGAAGCGATTGCCGCTTCGACCCGTTCGCGAGCAAGCAGCGCACCGACTGCGGCAAGGCGATGGGGGAGCTGTCGCGGCTGGGCGTGCCCTACGCGCTCGCTGCCGGTGCGCCCGGCGCGCTGCCGGCGCTGCGGGTGGCGGGGACAGTCTTGCCGCTCGCCGATGCCAAGGCGATCGAGCCAGCGCTGACCCGCGTCGGCTACGATTTCGCCAAGCACCGGCCGAGCCACGCGCAGCTGGCGACGATCTTTGCGATACTTCTGGCGCTATCCGCGCTGTCGGGACTGACCTATGGCCCTGTCGCGGCGCTGCTGTCGGAGATGTTTCCACCGCGCGTGCGCTATTCCTCGCTGTCGATCCCATACCATATCGGCACGGGCTATTTCGGCGGCTTTCTGCCGTTGATCGCCGCGTATATCGCGGCGCGTACGGGGGACATCTATGCCGGGCTCTGGTACACATGGGGTGTCGTGGCGATGGCGTTCGTGGTGAGCCTGTTCCTCTTGCGTGAGACGTTGCCCCGCGCCACTCGGGGGGCGTGACCGAAGCGCCGCTCGACCTCTCGCCCGCCCCGCTCCGCCTGCGTCTGGACGGGGCCGCGCTCGCCGCCAACTGGCGAGCGATGGCGCGACTGTCGGGGAGCGCTGCCTGTGGAGCGGCGGTCAAGGCGAGCGCCTATGGGCTCGGCGCGCGGGAGGTGGTGCGGCGGCTGCGAACGGCGGGCTGCCGCGACTTCTTCGTCGCCACCTGGCGTGAGGCGGCGGAGATCGCCGATCTTGTCGAAGGCGCGTCGCTGTCGGTGCTCCATGGCGTGCGCGATGCGGATATGCCGCTTGCCCGCGCCGGGTTCGCAAGACCGGTGCTGGTCAGCGCCGAACAGGTCGCGCGCTGGCGGGCGGCCGACGGCGGGCCATGCGACCTGATGGTCGACACCGGCATGAACCGGCTCGGGCTGCGCGCCGATGAGGTGGGGGCCGCGATGACCGACGAGCTGCCCATCGTCACGGTCATGAGCCACCTCGCCGACGCGGACGAGGACAGCCCTCGCAACGAGGCGCAGCGCGGGGCCTTTGCGGACGTGGCCCGCAGCGTCCGCGCGCAGCGCTACAGCCTCGCCAACAGCGCGGGGGTGTTTCTGGGCTCGCGCTTTGCGTTCGATCTCACGCGTCCCGGCCTTGCACTCTACGGCGGCCATCCGCGGGCGCGGGCGGAGGAAGTGCTGCGCCCGGTGGTCGAGATCGAGGCGCAAGTGGTCCAGCGCCGGTGCGTGCCCGCGGGCGAACGCGTCGGCTATGGCGGAACATGGCGGGCGGATCGGGACAGCGATATCGCCATCCTCAACCTCGGCTATGCCGATGGCTTTCTGCGCGTCTTCGGCGGCGGGGTGGGCGCGGCGGTGATCGACGGCGCGCGTGCCCCGATCATCGGCCGCGTCTCGATGGACCTCATCGCCATCGCCATACCGCACGCGGCCGAGGTGGGGGAGGGCGATTGGGTCGCCCTCGACTACGACCTGCCGCAAAGCGCCCGCGCGACGGGGCTGTCGCAATATGAGCTGCTGACGCTGCTGGGCGGGCGGGGTGACAGACTTTGGAAATAGCAAGGTAGCGATGACCGTTCATCGCTGCTCACCAACGAAAAGGGGCGCCGCTTTCGCGACGCCCCTCTCACTCGTTGATCGTTCCGATTAGAACCGGAAGGTCGTGTTGACGAAGTAAGTACGACCGACGAAGTCATAGCCCGAATAAATCGGCGCATTGCCGGTCACGCTGAAGCGCGACGCGGTGACCTGCGGCGGCTGGGTGTCCAGCAGGTTCCGCACGCCGGCGGTGAGCTGGAAGTTCTCACCAACATTCCACTGCGCCGACAGGGTGTGGAGGAAGTAGTCGCCCACTTCCAGCAGCTCACCGTCGCGGATCGCCTGCACGGTAGCCGGATCCGAAACGCCGGTGGTGCGGTTGAAGGCGACCAGTTCGTAGGTGCCGTAGCTCCCGTCGACCCAGCTCAGACCGTAGCGGAGGGTCAACGGACCGGTCCGGAACGACGCATCCGCCGAGCCGACCCACGCGGGGGAGGTCAACGCACCGTTGGCGTCCCGCTTGAACTCTTCAGGGAAGAGCCGGTCCGACTGTTCTTCATACTTGGTGAGGCTGCCGTTCACGATCAGCCGCCCGCCAAGCATTTCGGTTGCGAAGCGCGCGTTGAACTCAAACCCGCGCACGATGTCGGTCGCGAGATTGACGTAGCCGCTGGTCACCGAAAGGACGCGGTTCGCATCACGGGTGACGAAGCGGCAGAAGCCGCTCGTCGGGCTGAAGTCGACCGCGTTGTAGCAGCGCGACAAGATGGTCCCGCCGCCTAGGCTCGACACGCCATTTTCAACCGTAATGTCAAAATAATCCAGCGCGAGAGAGAGGCTGGTGGTCGCCGAAATTCGCGGCTGGACCACGACGCCAACGGACCAGTTCTTTGACGTCTCGGCCTTGAGGCCAGTCTCTGCACCGCCGCGGTTGAACACGGTGACACTGCTGTTCTGGTCAAATGTGGCGATATCGATCCCGACCGCCCGGCAGTTTGCGGCACGTACCTGCTGGGTCGCCGTATAGGCCGAGGGATTGGGCAGGCCGTTCAACCGCGGGAACGAGTCCTTGTCGCAGGGGTCGTTGCCGGCACCGATAAAGCCACTCGTCGCACCGAGGAACTGTTCCGACAGCGCCGGGGCACGATAGGACGTGCCGTAGCTGCCGCGAATGCCAAATCCGGGGAAGAATTCCCATTCACCCGCGAGCTTGTAGGTCACGTCGCTGCCGTACGAATCGTAATCCGTAAAGCGCACCGATCCGTTCAGGTTGAGGTTTTCGAAAAACGGACGGTCGGAAAGGAGCGGCACAAACAGTTCCGCGAAAACTTCCTTCACGGCGTCGGTCCCGCGCGTCGGTACGGACGCGGTGAGACCGTAAAGGTTGCCACGCTGGCTCTCTTCGCTCGGCGTATCGTCGATCCGTTGGCGACGATACTCGGCACCAACGGCGAGCTGGACGTTGCCACCAGGCAAGCGGAACAGCGGGCCATCGACCGAAACAGCCAGAGTTGTTTCGCGGAAGACGTTCGTGCCGCGGGTCGGGTCCACGATGTAATCGCGGAACGCAGCGGGCAGGCGCCCACCGATCGTGTCAGCGTTGAGCGGCGGTGCAGCGACGCAGTTAGGGAGCGTCGCCTGAGCGGCACAGCTGAACGTGCCGTTCGCGTTCTGAACGACATTCAAAGATGACGCCAGCCGATCGACGAGGAACGAATCAATGATGTATTCGCCGTCAGTCCAGGACTTCCCGGCATACAGATCGTAGCGCCAGCCATTCGACCCCAGATCGCCCCGCAGGCCGATGCCGGCGCGGACGTAATCCACCGTTTGCGACGAGTTGGTGTTACCAAATCCCACAAAGGCCCGAGCGGCGACGGTCTGGCCGCTCGACGTGTTGTTCGGCGCAGCAAACACACCATTACGGAAGGCCAGCGGCACGAGCGGGCTGCCCGTCAGGTAATCGAGCGAAAGCTGTCGGTACAGAACCGAGCTGGATTTGCGGCGTGTACCCAGCACCTCGGCATAGAGCTCCGCGTTGCCGAGCGTCTGGAGGTCGTAGGTCGCCGAAAGGAACCCGGTATAGGTTTCGACCGGCGTCACCACCTCTTCGAACTGGCTCGCCGGATCGAAGGTGTCGCGATCGTAATAGCCAACCCCGAGGAAGCCGGGAGTTGCCCCGCCCTGCGTCGGGAGTGCCGGTACGAAGCGGTTGAAAACGCCGGCCGTGCCGCTGGTCCGGCCAATGCCCTGACGGTTCGGCAATCCAACGGTGTTGATCGTCACACCACCGTTGTCGAGCGTAAAACAGGGGGTCCCATCGAACCCGTTCGTATCGCCCGAACCAAACGCCGACCCTTCACCGTCGAGGTAGCCGCCGACCGGACAACGCGCGTAGGGCACGTCGTAAAGACGCACGGCGGTGCGCTTGCGATATTCGAGCGAGCCGATGACGCTCAGTCGATCATTGCCAAAGCCCACGCTGGCCGACGTGCGGTAGTCGATACCGGCGCCGATCTCCGGCACATTGACCTGAGCATTGACGGTCAAGCCACGCAGCCGCGTATTCGTGAGGATGTTGATCACGCCCGCGATCGCATCCGAGCCGTAGACCGACGACGCGCCTGCCTTCAGCACTTCGACGCGGTCGATGATCGCGGTCGGGAGCGTGTTCAGGTCGGCAGCGACGAGCGAACCACGGGTGCCCGCGGGGGCAATACGGCGTCCGTTCAGGAGGATCAGCGTCCGCGCCGGCCCCAGGCCACGCAGTCCGAGCGTGTTCGCGCCCGTGCCACCGTCGGTCACGAAACCGCCGTAATAGTTATTGATCTGCGCGGCGCCCTGCGTGACCTCAGTGCTTTGGAGAGCGTCGGTAACGCTGTTGAAACCAGACTGAGTGATTTCCTCGGCCGTTACGACCGTGACCGGTTCAATCGTCGAAAATTCGTCGCGGCGAATGCGCGACCCGGTGACGACGATCGCATCTTCTTCGACGTCGCAAATACCATTCGCGTTCGCGTCGACACACGTCGGGTCGGCAACGGTCGTCGTCGATGTCGGCTGGTCGTCGGTCTGAGCATACGCCGGCGAAGCGATCGCAAACGCGATGGCAAGGCTGGCGCTGCCGAATAAGCTGGTCTTGCGCATGAATCTCTCCAAGAAGCCTGCCCCAACTGGGGCGAAACCGTGGCTTCGTTCAAGCGACGCGCGGAGCCGAGCGCAAGCGCGAACGCGGCCGACCCGGGATTTGTTACCCGAGTGTGACACGATAAACACAGTATCACCGATCGCGCTACGACCGCGCGCCAATGCGCCCCCTTTGACCGCAGCGCCGCGCTCCCATAGCGTCGCTCCTACAACCGGGGAGCGTTCGGGCGTATGGCGGATCAACAGACGGGCGACGATGGCCACACAGCGACGGGCAAAGCGTCGACGCGGATCATAAAGAAATACGCCAATCGGCGGCTCTACGACACCGAGCAGTCACGGTATGTGACGCTCGACGATCTGCGGGCGATGGTTAGGGAGGGTGGCGACTTTCAGGTCCTCGACGCGCGGACCAACGATGATCTGACGCACCAAGTGCTGACGCAGATTATCATGGAGGCGGAGCAGGGAACCGATCCGATGCTGCCTGCCGACGTGCTGCGCCAGATGATCGCGATGTACGGCGGGTCCATGCAGGCGATGGTGCCGCATTATCTGCGCGCATCGCTCGAAAGCATGCGCGCCAACCAGCGGCATTTTCGCGATACGGTTGAAGGCGCGGTGGCAGGAACGCCGTTCGAGCAGGTGGCGCGCGCCAACCTCGCCATGTTCGACGCGGCGACCGCAGCGTTCCGCGGTGGTGGAGTGCCCCCAGTACCGCACCCGGACCCCCGCGATGCGGAGATCGAACGGTTGCGCCGCGAACTCGACGCGCTGCGTCGCGACGGCTAACGGCGCGGGATCGCCCTCTTCATCGCCTCGCCACGGACGACTTTTTACCTATGACCATCAAGCACGCGCTGTCGACGACGCGCGCCTCCGATTTCGCCGCCTGGTATCAGGAGGTGATCGCCGCGGCGGATATGGCGGAGGAAAGCGGCGTGCGCGGCTGCATGGTGATCCGCCCCTGGGGCTACGGCATCTGGGAGCGCGTCCAGCGGTTGATGGACGACCGCATCAAGGCGGCGGGCGTCGACAACGCCTATTTCCCGCTGTTCATCCCGCTTTCCTACTTCGCCAAAGAGGCCGAGCACGTCGACGGTTTTGCCAAGGAGATGGCGGTCGTCACGCACCACCGACTAATCGCCGACGGTGAAGGCGGGCTCGTTCCCGATCCCGAAGCGAAGCTCGAAGAACCGCTGGTCGTGCGGCCCACCTCGGAGACGGTGATCGGTGCGGCGATGGCGCGCTGGGTGCAGAGCTGGCGCGACCTGCCGCTCATGGTCAACCAGTGGGCCAACGTCGTGCGTTGGGAAATGCGCACGCGCATGTTCCTGCGCACCACCGAGTTCCTGTGGCAGGAGGGGCATACCGCGCACGCCGACGAGGCGGATGCCCGGGTCGAGACGATGCGCGCGCTCGAAATGTATCGCAGCTTTGCCGAGGAGGTGCTGGCGATGCCGGTGGTCGCCGGCGAAAAGCCCGAGCATGAGCGCTTTCCCGGCGCGGTCGCGACCTTTTCCATCGAAGCGATGATGCAGGACGGAAAGGCGCTGCAGGCGGGCACCTCGCACTATCTCGGCACCAGCTTCGCCGAGGCCGCGGGTATCCGCTACCAGACGCGCGAGGGCGGGCATGACTTTGCCCACACCACGAGCTGGGGCACCTCCACCCGCATGATCGGCGGGGTGATCATGACCCACGGCGACGACGACGGGATGCGCGTGCCCCCTGCCATCGCACCGCACCAGATCGTCATCGTCCCGATGCTGCGCGAGGATGAGGGCGATGCGGCGATCCTCGATTATTGCGCGTCGCTGGCGGGGGAGTTGCGGGCCATGTCGGCACTCGGCGAGCCGGTACGCGCGCACCTCGATCGCCGTCCGGGCAAGAGCGCGACCAAGCGCTGGGAGTGGCTGAAGAAGGGTGCGCCGCTGGTGGTCGAGGTGGGCGCGCGCGATATCGCGGCAGGCAAGCTCGCGCTGATCCGGCGCGACGCGCTCTATCGCGAGGACGGCAAGCTCGCGACCGAATTCCCCGAGCGCGCGGCGTTCCTTGCCGAGGCGGCGGCGATGCTGGAGGCGGTTCAGCGTGACATGCTGGATGCGGCGCGTCAGCGGCTCGACGCAAGCATCCGGCGCGACCTCACCGACTGGAGCGCGATCGAGGCCTATTTCCGCGAAACGCCGGTGCCGGGTTGGGTGGAGATCGGCTGGAGCCGCCCGACCGGCACGGCGCTCGATGCGGTGGTGGAGCGGATCAAGGCGCTGAAGCTCACCGTCCGCAACGCCCCGCTCGACGCTGCGGCGGCGACCGGCACCTGCCCGCTCACCGGCGAGCCCGCGGTCGAGCGGGTGTTGATCGGTCGCACTTATTGAGCGCACCGCGCTTGCCAGCGGGCACGAAGCTGGCATGACGGTGCGATGCACACCTCACGCTTGATCCCGCTTGTTGCGCTGACGCTTGCCGCGCCGGCGCTCGCCCAGCGCCAGCCTCCGGTCACCGCTGCGGTGTCGGAGGCACGGCTGCGCGCGGACCTCGACACGCTCGTCGGTCTCGGCACGCGCCACACCATGTCCGAGCAGGACCACGCCACGCGCGGGATCGGCGCGGCGCGCCGCTGGGCGGAGGCCGAGTTTCGGCGGATCGGCGCAGCATGCGGCGGCTGCATCGCCGTCGAACTTCCGGAGCGCACGGTGACAGGCGAGCGCGTTCCGACTCCGACGCGGCTGATCAACGTCCTCGGCATCCAGCGGGGCAATGAGCGGCCGAACGAGGTGGTGATCATCTCCGGCCATATCGACAGCCGCGGGACCGACGTGCTCGATTGGCGCAGCAACGCGCCGGGGGCCAATGACGATGGTTCCGGCACCGCCGCGGTGATCGAGGCGGCGCGGGTGCTGTCGCAGCGGCGCTACCCGACGACGATCGTCTACGCCGTACTCTCAGGCGAGGAGCAGGGGCTGCTCGGCGGGCGCCTGCTGGCAGATTGGGCCAAGGAGCGCGGGTTTACGGTCAAGGCGGTGCTCAACAACGACATCATCGGCGGCTCTCGTGGCTCCGACGGTCGCGTCGACGCGGGGAGCGTGCGCGTTTTCTCGGAAGGGCCGCGCGCCGATGCGACCGACGCCAGCCGCGCGGCGGGACGGCGCGAAGGGGGCGAAAATGATTCGCCCTCGCGCAACCTGTCGCGCTTCGTCGACACCGTCGCGGCGCATCAGCGGGGGCTCGGTCTCGACGTGCGGCAGGTGTGGCGCTCCGATCGCTTCGGACGCGGTGGCGATCAGCTGCCGATGCAGGATGCGGGCTTTCCTGCGGTGAGGCTGACCGTCGGGATCGAGGACTACGACCACCAGCATCAGGACGTGCGGACGGAGAACGGCACCTTCTACGGCGACGTGATCGCGGAGATGGACTTCGCTTACCTCGCGCGGGTGACGCGGCTCAATATCGCGGCGCTCGACGCGCTTGCCCGCGCGCCGATGCCGCCGGCGCCGCGCGTGCGGGGGGCGGTGTCGACCGACACGACGCTGGAATGGCCGGAGGTCACTGGCGCGGCGGGCTATCGCGTCTATCAGCGCGCCACCGACGCGCGCGACTGGATGCCGGTGACCCGCCTCCCCGCTGCCGCGCGCGGCCACGTCCTGCGCGGCGTACGCGTCGACGACTGGGTGTTCGGCGTCGCGTCGGTGAGCGCGGCCGGGGCGGAGAGCCCCGTCGCAAGCGCGGTCCCCGGTGGCGCATTCGTGCCGCTTCCGCGGCCCGCCGCCCGCTGATGGCGCGACGCCCGACCCGCTCCGGAGAGCTACCGACGCGCGAACAGGTCCTCGACTGGATCAAGGCTGAAAAGGGCCTCGTCGACAAACGCGATCTCGCCAAAGCGTTCGGCGTGCGCGGGCCTGCCAAGGTGCAGCTGAAGGCGCTGCTGCGCGACATGGCGAACGAAGGGCTGATCGACGGCGGAACGCGCGGCGCGCTCACGCCTGCGGGCTCGCTGCCCAAGGTGATGGTGCTGCGCATCACCGGCCACGACGGCAGTCACGCGACCGCGATCCCGGCGCAGTGGACCGCAGCGGACCCACCCCCCGTCGTGCGTGTGGTCGAGCGCGGGCGGCGTGGAGCGCTGGGGGAGGGGGATCGCATCCTCGCGCGGATCGAGGAGGCGGGCGCCGGCTATCGCGCGCATCCGATGAAGAAGCTCGAAGCGGCGCAGGACGAGGAGTTGGGGATCGTCACCGCCGACAAGACCCCCTCCGGCAAGCCGATGTTCGTGCTGCGTCCTGTCGACAAGCGACAGCGGCGCGAATGGCCGATCGCCGAGCCTGGCGACGCGCAGGCGGGTGACCTCGTGTTGGCGCGGGTGGATGCGCGCGGACGTTCGGCAAAGGTGCTGGAGGTACTCGGCGACCCGTTCGCGCCAAAGGCGCTGAGCCTGATCGCGATCCACAAGTTCGGCATTCGCCACCATTTCCCCGAGGAGGTCGAGGTCGAGGCGGCGCTTGCGTCGCAGCTCTCGCTCGACGACCCGCGGCGCGAGGATCTGACCGACCTGCCGATCATCGCGATCGACCCGGTCGACGCGCGCGACCACGACGACGCGCTGTGGGCGGAACCGGACAGCGACCCATCGAACCCGGGCGGCTGGCGCGCGATCATCGCCATCGCCGACGTCAGCTTCTACGTCCGCCCCGGCAGCGCGCTTGACGGTGAGGCGCGCAAGCGCGGCAACAGCGTCTATTTTCCCGACCGCGTCGTGCCGATGCTGCCGCACATCCTGTCGAGCGGGGTATGTTCGCTCAAGGCGGGTGAAGATCGCGCGGCGATGGTCTGCCACCTGCGGCTCGATGCCCGCGGTCGCGTGCTCGACCACCGCTTTACGCGCGCGGGGGTGCGGCTGGCAGCCAACCTCGCCTACGAACGCGCTCAGGCGCTGATCGACGGGGCGACGCCGGAGGGTGAGGAGGCGGCGCTGCTTGCCCCGCTCAAGGCGCTGTGGGGGGCGTGGGGCGCGCTGGTGAAGGCGCGGGACGAGCGCGAACCGCTCGAACTCGACCTTCCCGAACGGCAGGTCCGGCTCGACGACGCCGGACGCATCGTCGAGGTGCGCGTGCGCGAGCGGCTCGATGCGCATCGACTGGTCGAGGACTTCATGATCGCCGCCAACGTTGCTGCGGCCAAGGCGCTCGAGGCGAAGCAGTCGCCGGTCATGTACCGCGTCCACGAACCGCCCTCGCGTGAGAAGCTGGTGACGCTCAAGGAATTCCTCGCGACCTACGACCAGAGCTTTGCGCTGGGGCAGGTGATGACGCCCGCCGTGTTCAATCGCCTCATCGCGCGTTTCGACGAGCCGGAGGAGCGCGCGCGGATCATGGAACAGATGCTGCGGACGCAGACGCAGGCCTATTACGGCTCAGCGAACGCTGGGCACTTCGGCCTCGCGCTCGGCAGCTACGCGCACTTCACCTCGCCCATCCGGCGCTACGCCGACCTGCTGGTCCACCGCGCGCTGGTGTCGGCCTACGACCTCGAGGCACCGCCGCCGTCGGTCGCCAACCTCAAGAAAACGACCCGCCTGTCGAAGTCCGAAGGTGCTGAGTTTGCGCGCATCGGCGAGCTCATCTCCGCCGCCGAACGCCGTGCGATGGAGGCGGAGCGCGAGACGATCGACCGCTACGTTGCAGCCTATCTCTCCGAAAAGGTGGGGGAGGTGCTGGCGACGCGCATCACCGGGGTGCAGCCGTTCGGGTTTTTCGCGCAGGTCGCGGGGCTCGGTGGCGACGGGCTGGTCCCCGCGCGCACGCTCGGCGAGGAATATTTCCGCTACGAGGTGGCGGCGCAGGCGCTGGTGGGCGAGGAAAGCGGGCTCCGCTTTACCATCGGCCAGGCGATCGACCTCCGTCTCACGCACGCCGACCCGGTGAGCGGGGCCCTGATGTTCGCTCTACCCGACGTACCAGAGGGGGAGGGGGGACGCGGACGTTCCGCTCCCCGCAACGCTCGCGGCGGGCCGCGACGCCCCGTGGGACGGCGCGGGCGTCCGGCGAACATCCGCCACCAGTCGCGCTGAAACTCTAGCTCAGCCGGTCGATGTCGACGTCGGAGAGCCCGCCCGGCACAATCAGCACGGGGATCGGCAGCAAACCCGCGTCGACTCCGGTAAAGGCGCTGACGAGCGGACCCGGCGCGCCGCTCGCCGCGGTCGCCAGCACCAGGGTGGTGATCGTGGGGTCCGCCAGCGCCAACTCCCGGACCATTTCGATCGGCTCGCCGCGCGCCACGGAGATGGTGGGCGTGACGCCGTGCTCCGCGCTCAAGGCCTGCGCGGCGAGGCGGGCGCTTTCCTCAGCCTCCGCGCGCTCTTCGGCGTCGATCGTCGCGGCGACGTCGGCCCAGGCGACGGGATCGAGCGGCGGCAGCGGCGCGAGGATGTGGAGCGTGCCCCCGACCGCCCGCGCGCGGCGTGCGGCGAAGCGCAGCGCCAGCGTCGCCTCCGGCGTGTCGTCGATGACTGTGAGAAACCCCGGCGTACTCACGCTCTCACCGCTCCACTCCCTTGACCCCGGGGCGCAGATTGGCTGGAAGGACGCGCGCTGACAAGCGCTGACCCTTCGGAGACGTTCCCCCATGCCCATCGAGCTCAAAATGCCGGCCTTGTCGCCGACGATGGAGGAGGGGACGCTCGCCAAATGGCTGGTGAAGGAAGGGGACGAGGTCAAATCGGGCGACATCCTCGCCGAGATCGAGACCGACAAGGCGACGATGGAGTTCGAGGCGGTCGATGAAGGCCGCGTCGGCAAGATCCTCGTTGCCGAGGGCAGCGAAGGGGTGAAGGTCGGCACGGTGATCGCGCTGATCGGCGAGGATGGCGAGGAGGTATCCGCGCCCGCAGCGCCGGCCACCGCGCCCTCGCCGTCCGCGCCCGCCAAGGAGGCTCCCGCGCCTGAGAAAGCTCCGCAACCCACGGCGCCAGCTGCTCCTGCCCCCGTGCAACCGGTCGCTGCCGCACCCACTCCGCAGGCAGGTGAGCGCGTCAAGGCGAGCCCGCTGGCGCGCAAGATCGCCAGGGATCAGGGCATCGATCTCCACTCGATTACGGGGAGCGGGCCGGGTGGGCGGATCGTTCGCGCCGATCTGGAGGGTGCGAAAGCGGCGCCTGTCGCGCCCCCCGCGGCGCAGGCAAGCGCCTCCGAGCGGTGTGCGCCCGCGGTGCTCGCGCCCGCTACATCCGCTGCTCCGGTTCCCGACTTCGGCATCCCGTACGAAGCCCACAAGCTCAACAACGTCCGCAAGACCATCGCCCGCCGCCTGACCGAGGCGAAGCAGACCATCCCGCACATCTATCTGACGCTCGACGTGCGACTGGATGCGCTGCTCAAACTACGGGGCGAGCTCAACGCGGCGCTCGAACCGCAGGGCGTCAAGCTCAGCGTCAACGATCTCCTTATCAAGGCGCTGGCCAAGGCGCTGCTGCAGGTGCCGAGCTGCAACGTCAGCTTCGCGGGCGATGAGCTGCGCCGTTACAGCCGCGCCGACATCTCGGTCGCGGTAGCGGCGCCGTCCGGCCTCATCACGCCGATCATCGTCGACGCGGGCGCGAAATCGGTGAGCGCGATCGCCACCGAGATGAAGACGCTCGCCGAGAAGGCGCGCGAGGGGAAGCTCCAGCCGCACGAATATCAGGGCGGCACGGCGAGCCTCTCCAACCTCGGCATGTTCGGCATCAAACAGTTCGACGCGGTGGTGAACCCGCCGCAAGCGATGATCCTCGCCGTCGGGGCGGGGGAGAAGCGCCCCGTTGTCATCGACGATGCGCTGGGGGTGGCGACGGTGATGAGCGCCACTGGCAGCTTCGATCATCGCGCCATCGACGGCGCCGACGGCGCCCAACTCCTGACCGCCTTCAAGGCGCTGGTCGAAGCGCCGCTGGGGCTGGTGGCGTGAGCGATCCGCAGTACGACCTGATCGTCCTCGGTTCCGGGCCCGGGGGGTATGTGGCGGCGATCCGCGCGGCGCAGCTTGGGCTCAAGGTCGCGATCGTCGAGCGCGAAAGTCTGGGCGGCATCTGCCTCAACTGGGGATGCATTCCGACCAAGGCGCTGCTGCGATCGGCCGAGATCAAGCACTACCTCGACCATGCGGGCGACTATGGGCTGACGGTTGCCGGCGCGATCAAGGCAGACCTTGCCGCGATCGTCAAACGCAGCCGCGGCGTCGCGAAGCAGCTCAATCAGGGCGTCGCGCACCTGATGAAGAAGAACAAGATCGCGGTGCATATGGGGGGGGGGCGGTTGACCGGCCCGACCACGCTCACCGTGAAGTCGGATAAGGGCGAAGAGCAGCTCGCCGCCAAGCATGTCATCATCGCCACCGGCGCTCGGGCGCGCGAGTTGCCGTTTGCCAAGGCGGACGGCCAGCGCATCTGGACCTACCGTCACGCGATGGTCCCGCCGCAGCTGCCGACCAAGCTGTTGGTCATCGGCTCGGGCGCGATCGGCATCGAATTCGCGAGCTTCTACAACGACATGGGCAGCGAGGTGACGATCGTCGAGATGCTCGACCGGATCGTTCCCGTGGAAGACGCGGACATTTCGGCCTTCCTCGAAAAGTCATTGACCAAGCAGGGCATGACTATCCTCACCGGCGCGGGGGCGGAGGCGCTGACGGCCGGAGCGGATGGCGTCCGCGCCAAAATCAAGACGCGCGACGGCCAGATCTCCGAGCAAGCGTTCAGCCACGTCATCGTCGCGGTGGGCATCGTGCCCAATACGGAGGAGATTGGCGTCGACGGACTGGTCGAGATGGACCGCGGGTTCATCCAGATCGACCCTTATGGCCGCACCAAGACGCCGGGGCTGTGGGCGATCGGCGACTGCACGCCCGGCCCCTGGCTCGCGCACAAGGCGAGTCACGAAGGCGTCACCGCCGCGGAGGCGATCGCGCAAGAGCTGGGCAACGGCGACGTGCATCCGCATCCGCTCGACCGAACTAGGATCCCCGGCTGCACCTACTGCCACCCGCAAGTGGCGAGCGTCGGCATGACCGAAGCCAAGGCGCGTGAGGCTGGCCACGATGTCCGTGTTGGCACCTTTCCGTTCATCGGCAACGGTAAGGCCATCGCGCTCGGCGAGGTCGAAGGCCTCGTGAAGACCGTGGTGGACGCCGCGACCGGCGAGCTGCTGGGCGCGCACATGATCGGCGCGGAAGTGACCGAGCTGATCCAGGGCTACACCATCGGCAAGACCGCCGAACTCATCGCCGAAGATTTCGAACGCACCGTCTTCCCGCATCCGACGCTGAGTGAGATGATGCACGAGGCGATCCTCGCCGCGAGCGGACGGGCGCTGCATATCTGATGCGGGGGGCGGCGTCGCGGCAACTGACGGTCGCGGCGGCGCTGCTACTATTTGCGGCGGTGCTGGGCCTCATCGTGCGCGGCGCTCCAAATGGGCTCGACCTCAGCCTGTCGCACGCGCTCGCGCTTCGTCGTGGCACGTCCCCGTCGTGGCTGGTCGATGCAATGTGGTGGGTGAGCTGGCTGACCTCTTCGTGGCGCAAGTTTGCGCTCGCGGCGCTGGCGGGGCTCCTGCTGGGTGGTGTGCGCTGGCGCGCTATTTTGCCGGCGTTGAGCGTAGCGTTGGGCGGCACCATCGCCGAGGTGGCGAAGCCCTTGTTCGGACGCGTTCGCCCTGCGCTAGACCAGCTCGATCCAATCGCGTCGGCAGCCTATCCGAGTGGTCATAGCGCCAATGCGGCGGCGCTTATGGTCGGCATCCTGTGCGTCGCTCCGTCGCGGTGGCGCGGCCCGCTTTTGAGTGCGGCGATCTTTGTCGCAGGGTTGACTGGACTGTCACGAGTGATGCTGGCGGTGCACTGGCCGACCGACGTGCTCGGCGGGTGGGCGATCGGCGTCGCGAGCGCATTGATTCTGTACGTTATGACGAGCACCATTCTCGAGGGGAGACTGACCGATGCAGCGAACGATGACCGCCGTGGCGGCGGGGCTGGGCGCGCTACTGACGGCGCAGGCGGCTGAGGCGGAGAGCGTCATCACCGCGGCGCGGATGATCGACGTCGAAAGCGGACGCGTAGTCGAATATCCCGCGATCTTCGTCGGCAATGATGGGCGCATCACCTCCATCGCCGACGCGCGGACGGTGCGCTGGGGCAGCGGCGTCACGCACATCGACCTTGGCGAGCGGACGCTGGTCCCGGGCCTCATCGACATGCACGTCCATCTGTCGAGCCTCGCTGAGGTTGGGGGGTACAACTACCTTCAGTACAGCGACAGTTTCTGGCCGATCGTCGCGGTGCACAACGCCCGCGCGATGCTTGACGCCGGCTTCACGACTGTGCGCAACGTGGGGTCGGAGGGGTTCGCCGACATCGGGCTCGGCCAGGCCATCGACGCTGGATACGCAGTTGGACCCAGGATCATCGGCGCCGGCACCTCAATCGGCGCGACCGGCGGGCATTGCGACGAGACCTTCTTTCCCCCTTCGTTCGACAGGACGGGAAGCGGCGTCGCAGACAGCGTCGACGCGCTGCGCCAACGTGTGCGCAACATGGCGAAATATGGCGCGCAGGTGATCAAAATCTGCGCCACGGGCGGGGTGTTCTCGCGCGGGAGCACGCCCGGCCAGCAGCAGATGACGCTCGAGGAAATGCGCGCGGTCACCGACACGGCGCACATGATGGGCCTGCGCGTCGCCGCGCACGCGCATGGCGCGAGCGGCATCCGCGATGCGATCCGCGCCGGAGTCGACACCATCGAGCACGCCAGCCTCGTCGATGCCGAGGGAATTCGGCTCGCCACCCAGCGCACTGAGCCGGTGTGGTTTTCGATGGATATCTACAACACCGACTACACCCAGGCGGAGGGGCGGCGGAACGGCGTGCTTGAGGAGAATATCCGCAAGGACGCCGAGATCGGGCAGGTGCAACGCGACAATTTCCGTGCCGCGCTTCGCGCCGGCGTGCGGATGGTATTTGGCACCGACGCGGGCGTGATGCCGCATGCGCAGGCGCCCCGGCAGTTCCGAGTGATGGTCGAATATGGCATGACGCCGTTGCAGGCGCTCCAGTCCGCAACGCGCAACGCCGCGCAGGCTTTAGGCCGCGAGCGCGATTTCGGAGCTATCGCGGTGGGCCGCTATGCCGATATCGCAGCTGTCGATGGCGATCCGCTCACCGACGTGCGCACGCTCGAACGCGTGCAGGCAGTGGTCAAGGGCGGTCGGCTGATCCCGCGCGAAGCGACGCCCGGCAGCACGGGTTGATCAGCGCAGGCGGTCGATCGCCTGCGCCAGCGCGACGTAAATCTTGCCGATGTCGGAAGAGAGTAGCGTCGCGCTTAGCCCACCCGCTGGGTCGCCTGTCATGACGCGGCGGAGCATCGCCTCGAAATCATGGATGTAGCGGCTAACGACCGCGCGGAAGCCGTCGTCGCGCTCGAACCGCTCGCGGATGGCGCTCGCCTCCTCGCTGCGCAGCAGCCGCGCAGACCGGCGCGCGAACATGCCATGTTCTCCGTCGAGATAGGCCTTCCACTCGCGCTCCGAGATCTGGTGATCGAGCAGGCGCGCGATATCGATCGAGCTGGCTTCGAGCGCCTCGAGCATCGGTTCCAACTGCGCACCGAGCGACCGGCCTTCGCCCTCGGCGAGTGACGCGAACGCGTCGTCGCTCTGCTGTCGCAGCGCGCCCAGCCGCTGCTCCATCGCTGCGATCCGACCCTCAATCAGATTGATGGTGTTGGCGGCCTGCTCGCTGTGGCTGTGGAGAAGTTCCGCGAGCTGCCTCAGCTGCCGTTCGACGCCGCCGTCGGTGGCGGCGCTGACGGCAGCGGTGACCGCGCCCGCGATGCTGCCGGCTTGCAGTTGGCCATAATCCCGCACGCGCGCGCTCGAATCGTCGAGCGCCTGTTCAAGATTGGCGGCGCCCTCCTGCGCGAGGTCGGGCAGCCGCGCGAGCGACTGTTCGAGCGCTGTCGCCATCTGCGCGGCGCGATCGATCGGATCGTGCGTGGCCGCGATCGAGGCGCTCGCCCGATCGATGGTGCGCGACAGTTCCTCGCTGCGCTGACGTTCGTCGTCCAACTGGCGACCAAGTGCATCCACCGCGGCGCTCGCGCTCGCTACCTGCTGTCCCACCGAAGCCACGCTGGCGGGGAGGGCGGCATTGGCGACGTCGACCAGCCGTACGACCTCGGCATGATAGTCCCGCGCGGTCTGGGCGACTCCGGCCGTCTTTTCGACCGATGCCGTCGTTCGCTGCTCAACGTCGGAAAGATGCCTGCGGATCGTTTCAATTTCGCCGAGCAAAGCCTGTAGTCGAAGACCTGCGTTGTTCTCCAGCAGCGCAAACTGGTCGGTGGCGGACGCCACCGCATGCTCACCGTCGGCGCGGACCTGCGCGAGGCGGGCGTCGTGCGCCAGAGCTGCCTGCTCGACGGCGGACAGCTGCGCGCGGAGCAATTCGGTCGCGGCGGCAATCTCCCGCATCGCGTGCGCCTGACGCTGCTCGATCGCCGCCGACGCCTGATGCAGCGACTCCGCGCTTTCGTCATGGACGCGTTCCAGCGCGGCGCTGAGGTCGGCGAGCAACGAAAGCGACTGTTCGCGCTGCCGTGCGATCGCGAGGTCGACCTGTTGCGCGACCGCACCGCTGCGCTCTTCGATCCCGGCGACGCGCTCGGGTAGCGCCGCGATGCGATCGGCGAGTTGGGTGTCGGCCGCGAGCAGACGCGCCTCCGCCTGTTCGGCGGCGAGATGGAGCGCCGCCACTCGCGTTTCGAGCTGGGTGCCATGGCGGTGCCCGGCCTGACCGGCGTTTCGGATGAGCGCTTCGATGCGGTTCGCGCCGTCCTCGTAGCGCGGCAGCATCTGACCGAGCGCCGCTGCGCGATCGTCAATCGTCTCCAGCTCGCCGCGAAGCTGAGCGGCTGCCGCCAGCGCTCCGTGCGCGCGATCCGACAGTGCGGTGGAAGCGAGCGCCAGCCGCTGGGCGGATGCCTCGATCCCGCCTGCTGCCTGACTGCCGGCACGGTCCAGATCGGCGCCGAGCGTTTGCCAGTGACGGTGGGTGTCGGCCAGGCGGTCGGTCAGCGCCGCTTCCGCCTGCCGCAGTTCGCGCAGCAGACCGAGCTGACGGCGCACGCCGCGCTCGGACCCACGTTCGAGCAGCAGCCACAGCAAGGCGAGCAGCGTTAGCGGAACGCAGACGATCGCGAGTTCCAGCAGCGTCCCTCGCGGCAGCAATGGCGCTCCCCTGGGAAAGGCGCTGGCACCGATCAGCGCGATCCAGGCGACCGCCAATAATGCGATGACGGGGCTCGCGGGGAATGTTCGAGACGGGCGGGGAGCGAGAGGTTCGTCGACGCAATGCTCATCGAGCAAAGCCGGCGAAAACTCCTCCCCCGGCTGGGATTGGGCGTTGTCAGCCGTGGAAGCGCCGGGCTCCGCGTGATCGGCTTCAGGCTCGGCCGGCCAGAGGCCGACTATCTTTGACTCCCCCGTCATGACGGCACTCTATCAGGAATGGGACTGTCCGCCAGCCGATTGCGACGATGCGTTGCGCGGGGAGCAAAGCAAGTTCAATGTGCGTTCAGTCCCGCGACGACATCAGCGTCGCAAGCGGTGCCGATGCTAAGGTGCCGGACGCCATCGGTTTGAGGAGTTTGCTTGTGAAGAAGAGCTTTTCGCGCGCGTTTGCGGTTGCAGCTGCGGGCGTTTCGGTGCTGGCGCTGTCGGCACCGGCAGCCGCACAGGGCGGCCGCGTTACCACTCCGGATCGCAACCGTCAGCAGAGCGCGCCGCAGCAGGCTGCCGCCTCTCGTGCGCCTGCGGTCAGCCGCGGGTTTCAGACTGCGTACCAGCCGGTGAACACTGCCATCACCGCCCAGAACTGGGCGGCGGCAGACGGCGCGCTCGCTGCTCTGAAGGCGGCTGCGTCCAGCCCGTACGAGCGCTTCCTTGCCGCGCACGCCGACTTCCGCATCGCCAACGGCCTTCGTAACGACGCGCGGGTGGCGACGGCTGCGACCGCAATGGTCGATTCCAACGGTGCGCCGGCGACGGAGATGCCGGTCGTCTACGCGGTCGCCGCTCAGACCGCTTTTCGTTCGCGCGATTTCGCCGCCGCTGCGGCGCGTGCGGAAAGGGCGCAGCAACTCGGCGCGACCGAGCCGGCGCTTGCCAATATCGCGCTCGACGCCTTGTTCCGCAGCAACCAGACCGATGCGGGCCTTGCCCGCTACCGTGCCCTCCTCGCTGCCGCGCAAACCGCCGGTCGCCCGTTGCCCGAGGACGCTTACAGCATCACCGCAGCGGCGCTCCAGGCGGCTAACCGCAACAATGACCTGATCGACGTGCTGGTGAAGCGCGCCGTGGCCTATCCAACGGCGTTCAACTTCCGCGCAGGAACGCAGGTGTTCCTCCAGAACCGTCCGGAAGATCGCGGCCTTTCGATTGACGGCCTCCGCCTTCTCACGGCGGCGAACGCGATGAACAATCGCAACTTTTGGATCGAGTACGGCCGCAACATGATCGACGATGCCGCACCGAATGAGGCGCTGCAGGTCGTGACCGCGGCGCGGACGGCCGGTGTCGTGACCGCGTCGGACCGTACCTTCTCGGAGATCGAAACGCTGGCACGCGGCAAGCTCGCCGAAGACCGCGCGTCGTTGCCGGGCAGCGAAACCCGCGCTCGTGCGCGGCCCGACGCCCAGCTCGCCACCCGCGTCGGCGACGCGTACCTCAGCTACGGCGATTACGCCAAGGCTGAGGAATTCTATCGTCTCGCGCAGGGCAAGACTGGAGCGGACGCGGGGCTCATCAACACCCGCGTCGGTATCGCGCGCTTCCGTGCGGGCAACTACGCCCGCGCCATTGAGGCGTTCAACGCCGTGCAGGGTACCCGTCAGCCGCTGGCGCAGATGTGGGCGGCGCTCGCTCAGTCGAAGCTGACCCCGGCGGCGACCGCCCCGGCCACGCCTGCTCCAGCCGCACCCGCGCGGAACTGACAGGTCCGTAACGAAGGAATGGGGGAGGGCGGCGCCAGGTCGTCCTCCCCCATTCTGTTTTGGTCGACGTTTTCCCCCGGCTCATCGGGACCTGTCCCATAGTCGGACCCTCCAGATCGTCGACCCGCTATGCCAAACGCGACGTTCATTATATCGCGACGGCTCGATGCCCGGACCAACGACCACCAGCCGATTTGACGACCGCCTGAGCGCGGCGCTGGCGCTTGATCCCGAGCGGACGGGAGCGAGCCTCGCCATCTGGTCGCAGTTGCTGGACCGGGTGGCGCAGGGGGGACTGTCGCCGCAAGAGGAGTCGCGCTCGCTCGCCGCGCTCGCCCTGGTGCGAGGGCGCGTCGCCGAGGTGGCCCGAGCCGCTTCCGCGCGGGCAATAGCGGCACGCAACCGCTCCCCAGCGCTGGCGGTGTTGCTGGCCGGCGATGCGGCAAGCGTCGTTCGCGGTCACTTCGAGGGGCTCAATCTTCCCGACGACGACTTGGTGCGCATCCTCCCGGAGATCGGCCCAATTGCGCGCGATGCTTTGCGTCGGCGGCACGACCTGCCACGCGAAATCGTGCACGCGCTCGAGCGGTACGGGCCGGCCGACATGGCGCTGCCGGACCTTCGTGAGGGGGTCGGCACCAGCGCAGCAGAAAGCGCCGAGCCGCAGCCTGAGGCTCCGCGGACGAATGGCACGTCCATCGCGGAACTTGTGCGTCGCATCGAGCGCTACCGGGGCCGTCGCCAGGAGTTGGGCGACGTCGGCGCGTCGGCCGCTCCTTCCGCCCAAGCTGCCTTTCTGTGCGACGCGACGGGCCTGGTGCGGCAGGCCGACGGGCCACACCGTGCGCGCCTGATCGGCATCTCGCTGATGGATGCCGCTTCAGCGGGATCGAGTGGGGTTGATGCCGGCACCGCTCGTGCTTTCCAGCGCCGTGACGTCATCCATCGCGGCCGACTACAGTTGCCCCACGGCGGCGGGCTGTGGTCGATCGAGGCGGATCCGATCTTCGCTCCTGAGTCTGGGCGCTTCGCGGGATACCGCGGCACCTTTGGCAAGATCAGCGACCTGCCCGACGTCCCCGGGGCGCGACCCTCCGATCGCGGAGTGGCACAGACCGTGCGGGAGTTGATGCACGAGCTGCGGTCCCCGCTCAACGCGATCAGCGGGTTTGCCGAACTGGTGGCGCTGGGCGCGCAAGGCCAGATCGACGCCCAGTATCGCCTTCTTGCGGAACGGATCGTCGAGGATGCGCGCACTTTGTTGGAGGCGTTCGAGGACCTCGATCTGGCGGCCCGCTACGCCACCAACGCGCCGCAGCCTGTGCAGCTGTCGGAGGTCGATCTTGTTCAAAGCGCCGACGCGGCCTCGCTGGCGCTTCCCGGAAACGACCATCTCACCGTGATGGCGGATCCGCGCGAGCTCAGCCGGCTGATGCACCGCGTCAGCGAATTGGTGGGACGCGGAGGGCCGATGTCGTCGGTTCGAGTGGATCGAGACAGCGAGCATGTCGTGGTGCGGCTCCCCCTTCACTCCGAAGGCGAAAGCGCAGGGTCGTCGGCAAGCGACGCGCGGCCGGTGCTTCGTTTCGGCCGCGACTTTTCGCAAGCGTTGGCAGCTCTCCAGGCTCGCGCGGCGGGGGGCGAAGCGGCCTTCGCCAATGGTGAGGTGGTTCTTAACTTCCCACGTGCTAAGGCCCCCACTTCAGCGGTTTAGGCGGCATCGGGGCAGGTGCCGGTTGCGGGGTGAAAGTTGCCGCGGGCACTGCAACTTACGGCGGACTTTGGAACGCGCTTCTCGGTCTCCATCGACACGGAGGAGGAATTCGAGTGGGGCGGCGCCTTCGGCCGCGAGGACCATTCGCTCCAGTCGATCCCGGCATTGGCGGAAGGTCAGCGGTTTTTCGAAACCGCAGGGGTCGTCCCCGTCTATTATGTCGACGCCCCCGTCGCGCGGCACGCGGCAACTGTCGAAGCTCTGGGGGATGCGATCGCGACGGGTCGCTGCGATATCGGCGCTCACCTCCACCCCTGGGTCACCCCGCCGTTTGTCGAGACGATCAGCGGGCACAACAGCTTTGCAGGCAACCTCCCGCCGGAGGTCGAGTTCGCGAAGCTCCAGCATTTGCGTGATCTGATGCGCAATGCGCTGGGGGTAAGGCCGATCGCCTATCGCGCGGGGCGTTACGGGATCGGCCCCAACACACCACGGCTGCTGGCCGATGCGGGCTTTCGCTTCGACAGCTCGGTGCGGCCGCATTTCGATTATAGCGACGAAGGCGGACCGGACTTTTCGCAAGCGCCGCTGAACCCCTACTATCTGGGCAGCGACGAAAGACTGGTCGAGCTTCCTCTGACGACGGTCATGCTGGGCTGGGCGCCGCGCCTGGGATCCAGGCTGCGAGCGGCCCTCCCCCGGGGCTTGCGGGGACTGACGGCGCGCGCCGGGATGCAGCAGCGGATTGCGCTCACGCCGGAGGGCATACCTGTCGCTCTGGCGCTTAAAGCGATAGATCGGGCGCTGGAAGAGGGTATCCGGCTGCTCAGCATCAGTTTCCACTCACCATCCCTCGCACCCGGTCACACGCCCTATGTTCGGAACGGAAGCGACCTCGATCGGCTGTACCGTTGGTTCGATGCGGTGTTCGAGCGATGCGCGAAGCACGGGGTTCGACCGGCGTCCCTTAGTCAGATCCAGGCGGCAATGGGCGCGACCCCGGGCACCGCTTGAGTGGCGGCACATCGTCTGCGGGCTTTCCCTCGCATCGCGCGGCGGTTAGGGCGCTGGCGTTCGGCGCGGGCCTGTAGCTCAATGGTTAGAGCTGGCCGCTCATAACGGCTAGGTTGGGGGTTCGAGTCCCTCCGGGCCCACCGCCGCCGGGCGAAGTGGGAGAGACGCATGCACCTCGCGCCGCGCAGTTGGCTGTTCATTCCTGGCGACAGTGAAAAAAAGCTCGCGAAGGCGGAGTATGTCGGCGCCGACGCGGTGATTCTCGACCTCGAGGACGCGGTAAGTGCCGCGAACAAGCCCCGCGCGCGGGAGCTCGCGGCGACATGGCTTCGCGAACCCCGCGGCCGCACGCAGCGCTGGGTTCGTGTGAACCCGCTCGACAGCGGCATGATCGACGATGACCTCAGCGCGCTGGTGGCGGGCGCTCCTGCCGGAATTGTCCTGCCCAAGGCGGAGGGGCCGGGGGACGTCCGGCGGCTCGCGGAACGGCTGGACGCGCTGGGGGTGGGGCAGGGTGTCGCCATCCACGCCATCGTCACCGAAACCGCGCGCGCGGTATTACGATTGACGGAGTTCGCGGGACCAACTCCGCCCCGCCTCTCCGCTATGTCATGGGGCGCAGAGGACCTGTCCGCCGATGTCGGAGCAAGCGGCAACCGCCATGCTGACGGCCAGTTTCACGCGCTTTTCGGTCTCGCGCGGTCGCTTACTCTCGCTGCCGCGGCGAGCGTGGGCGTCTCGGCAGTTGAGACGCTTCACGCCGATTTCAAGGACGAGCGCGGGCTCGATCTCGCGGCGCGCCGCGCTCGCGCCGAAGGGTTCACGGGGATGCTGGCGATCCACCCGGCACAGGTCGCGGTGATCAACGCGGCCTTCATGCCAAGCGACGAGGAACTCGCGCACGCACGCGCGATCGTCGCGGCGTTCGACGATGCGGGCACTGGCACGGTGGCCATCGACGGCAAGATGATCGACCGCCCTCACTGGGTCCAGGCAACACGCCTGCTCGCGCGGGCGCAGTCCCTCAGCGAGTGAGCACGAGTGAGAAAATGGTCGGGGAGAGAGGATTCGAACCTCCGGCCCCTGCCTCCCGAAGACAGTGCTCTACCAGGCTGAGCTACTCCCCGACCGGACGCCGCTTTCCGACCTTTTGGGTCGGCCCCGGCGTGGGGCAGGCGGGCCCTATAGGGTCGGGCCTGATGACTGGCAAGCGCCTAATGCGCCTCCGGTAACAGCGCGGTCGGCGCGAGGATTTGCGGGCGAGAGCCGACGATCGCTTGCGGCCCGTCGCCGCCGAAAATCCAGTGATCGAGCAGGCGCACGCCGCTCAGCCGGCACAACGCGCCCAGCCGCCGCGTCAGGTCGCGGTCGGCGGTCGTGGGATGGGGGTGGCC
This sequence comes from uncultured Sphingopyxis sp., assembly GCA_936933955.1. Lineage (GTDB taxonomy): Bacteria > Pseudomonadota > Alphaproteobacteria > Sphingomonadales > Sphingomonadaceae > Sphingopyxis. The sequence continues at coordinate 24,852 of CAKZIN010000085.1, forward strand.
GTCCGGGTGGTTATGGACAAGTGCGACGCGATCGACCGCTGCATCGCCGATGATCCGCCGCAGGCAGCTCGTGCCGTGGCGATTACTCTCCGCCTCACCGCGGCACGCCACGCTCGCGCGGGCATAGCCGTGACGATCGAAGCCCATCGCAAACAGGATTTCTACTGTCCCGTCGCATTGCTCCTGCGCGAGAGCGAGGAACGTGGCGACGACTTGCGCGTCGTCGCTGGGGAGGCTTGTGACCGGACCCATGTTGCGCCGAAGCTGCGCCCGCGGCGCCGTTCCGCCAAGCACAAGCTGACCGGAGTTGGCGCCGCACTGGCGTCAGAATGGACTGATTGCGGGGCTTCCGGTCAAAGTTGCAAAGGATCGCGCTCGACTCTAGCGGCAGAGGCGTGACGCCAGAGCACTTCGAACTTCAATATCTCCGTCTGATGCGCCGCGTCTGGGAAGAGGGCGACGAGCGCCTCGACCGCACTGGGGTCGGAACGCGATCGCTGTTCGGCGAGACGCTGAGGTTCGACCTGCGCGATGGGCGTTTGCCACTTCTCACCACCAAGCGAGTCTACTGGAAGACCGCCGCTCGCGAACTGCTATGGTTCCTCTCCGGCGGTCGGAACATTCGGGAGCTGGTGACGCAGGGCGTGCGCATCTGGACCGACTGGCCGCTCGCCAAATATCGAGCCGAGACGGGCGAGGACATCAGCCAGGAGGAGTTCGAAGCGCGGATCGTCGCCGATGCGGCGTTCGCGGAGCGCTGGGGCGACCTCGGCCCTGTGTACGGCGCCCAGTGGAGGCGATGGCCACGCTACGTCGAGGGTGATGACGGCTCGGTCAGTCGAGACGCAATCGGGCATGACCAGATCGCGGCGATGGTGAAGTCGTTGCGCGAGAACCCGGCCTCGCGGCGGCACATTTTCACCGGCTGGAATGTCGCCGAGCTCGATCAGATGGCGCTGCCGCCGTGCCACATGACCTATCAGTTCCACGTCACATCCGCAGGCGAACTCAGCTGCCTCTTGCATCAGCGATCGTGCGACGTCGCGCTGGGCCTACCGTTTAACCTGTTCGAGGCGGCGTTGCTGACAGCGATGCTTGCGCAGCAATGCGACCTCACGCCGCGGGAGTTGCTGTGGGTCGGGGGCGATGTGCACCTCTACCTCAATCATGGCGAGCTGGTGGCGGAGCAGCTCGCGCGCGTGCCCACCGGGGAGCCGCGGCTGCGCTTGCTGCGCAAGCCGCCGTCGATCGACGATTATCGCATCGAGGATTTCGCGGTCGAGGGCTATGCGCCGCACGCGCCGATCAGCGCGCCGATCGCAGTCTAGCCTCGCTTGCCCGACCGCGGGCGTGAGATTAGGGCGAGGACCAAGGTTCCAGCGTGACTCGGATCAAAGGGTCGGGTCGGGGAGAGAAGTTAATGGATAACCCCGCGCCGATCGGCAGCGGGCGCGAACGTGCCGACAATCTGGCGCCGCTCGAGCTCTACGTGCCTGAACCGCGGTTCCGGCCCGGCGACACCCCCGATTTCAGCAATGTCGATGTCCCGCCAGTGGGCGCGCTTGGACGACCCGACGTCAACGCAGCGCCGGCGAGCATGCGCGACCACGCCTACGGCCTCGTGCGCGTGCTGGACGACGAGCATCGCGCGGGCGGGCCCTGGGACCCCCGGCTGTCGACCGATCGCCTGCTCGCCATGCTGCGCGCGATGATGCTGGTGCGCGCTTTCGACGACCGGATGTTCCGCGCGCAGCGGCAGGGCAAGACCAGCTTTTACATGAAGTCGACGGGCGAGGAGGCGGTGGCGGTGGCCGCCACCATGGCGCTGGCGAGCGACGACATGTGTTTCCCGAGCTACCGTCAGCAGGGCATCCTCATCACCCGCGGCTACCCGCTGGTGGAGATGATGAACCAGATTTACTCCAACCGCCGCGACCCGCTGATGGGTCGGCAGCTGCCGATCATGTACTCATCGAAAGAGCACGGCTTCTTCTCGATCAGCGGTAACCTCGCGACGCAGTATCCGCAGGCGGTCGGCTGGGCGATGGCGAGCGCGGCCAAGGGCGACAGCCGCATCTCCGCTGTATGGTGCGGGGAGGGCTCGACCGCGGAGGGCGATTTCCACGCCGCCGCGACCTTTGCCGCAGTCTACAACGCGCCGTGCATCTTGAATGTCGTCAACAACCAGTGGGCGATCTCGAGCTTCTCGGGTTTCGCGGGGGGCGAGCGCACGACGTTCGCGGCGCGCGCGGTGGGCTACGGCATTGCTGGGCTGCGCGTCGATGCGAACGATCCGCTTGCGGTGTACGCGGCGACGGCGTGGGCGGCGGACCGCGCGCGCACCAACGCCGGGCCGACGCTGATCGAGCATTTCACCTATCGTGCAGAGGGGCACTCCACCTCCGACGACCCATCCGCCTATCGCGCCAAGGAGGAGTATGCGCAGTGGCCGCTAGGTGACCCCGTGCTGCGGTTGAAGGCGCATCTGATCGGCCTCGGCGCGTGGGACGAAGAACGGCACGACGCGCTCGCCAAGGAGCTCGCGGATACCGTGAAGGTCGCGCAGAAAAGCGCGGAGGAGAATGGTATTCTCGGCCACGGCATGCACCAGCCTAACGAGACCATGTTCGACGATGTATTTGAGGAACTGCCCCCGCATTTGATGGAACAGCGCGCGGCGAGCGTTGCCGAGCGCGCGGGAGCGAGCGCATGAACGCCCCCTCCAATGAGATGAGCGTCGCCGGGCAAGAGGGCGAAACGCGCACGATGAACATGATCGAGGCGATCAACAGCGCGCTCGACGTTATGCTGGCACGCGATCCCGGCGTCGTGATTTTTGGCGAGGACGTGGGCTATTTCGGCGGCGTGTTTCGCGCGACTGCGGGCCTTCAAAAGAAGCATGGCAAGCAGCGCGTGTTCGACAGCCCGATCAACGAGTGCGGGATCATCGGCGTGGCGGTGGGCATGGGCGCCTATGGCATGCGGCCGGTGCCGGAGATTCAGTTCGCCGACTATATCTACCCCGGTCTCGACCAGCTGGTGAGCGAGGCAGCGCGGCTGCGCTACCGTTCTGCGGGGGATTTCATCTCCCCGATCACGGTGCGCTCGCCCTATGGCGGCGGCATCTTCGGCGGGCAGACACATAGCCAGTCGCCCGAAGCGATGTTCACGCACGTCGCCGGCATCAAGACCGTCATCCCTTCGACGCCGTATGACGCGAAGGGCCTGCTGATCGCGGCGATCGAGGATAATGATCCCGTCGTCTTCTTCGAACCCAAGCGCATCTACAACGGGCCCTTCTCGGGTCACTATGATCGCCCGGTCGAGCCGTGGTCCAAGCACGCGGCGAGCGCGGTGCCCGACGGCTATTACCGCATCCCGCTGGGTGAGGCGAAGGTGGTGCGCGAAGGCGAGGCGGTGACGCTGCTGACATACGGCACGATGGTCCACGTCGCGCTGGCGGTGGTGGAGGAGCAGGGCATCGACGCGGAGGTGATCGACCTCCGCACGCTGGTGCCGCTCGATGTCGCGACGATCGAGGCGTCGGTGCGCAAGACCGGGCGCTGCCTGGTCGTCCACGAAGCGACGCGCACCTCCGGCTTCGGCGCGGAGCTGTCGGCGCAGGTGCAGGAGCGCTGCTTCTATCATCTGGAGGCACCGGTGGAGCGGGTGACCGGCTGGGACACGCCGTATCCACACAGCCTCGAATGGGCCTATTTTCCTGGCCCGCAGCGCATTGCCGCTGCACTCAACAAATTGCTGAAGGACTGACGATGGCCCGCTTCACCTTCCGCCTTCCCGACATCGGCGAAGGCATCGCCGAGGCGGAGATCGTCGCACTCCACGTCAAGATCGGCGACCGGATCGAGGAAGACCAGCAGATCGCCGACATGATGACCGACAAGGCGACGGTCGAGATGGAATCGCCGGTGTCGGGCACGGTGCTCGAAATCGGCGGCGACGTAGGCGACGTGATCGCGATCGGTTCGACGCTGATGGTCATCGAGACCGAGGGAGCAGGGGAGGGCGACGCCGAGCCCGCCGTCCCTCTCACCACCGCCCCTCTCGCCACCGGCGCGGACGAAGACGCGGCGACGGTTGCACCCGACGCCGACGTGGTCGCCGCCGAGAACCCCGGCGTTGCGGAGACGACGGCGGCGCAACCGATCGTGTCCGAAGCCGCTCCGCCGCCCGCCGCGCAGGCAACGCCTGTGGAGCGAGCGCCGGTCGCTGCTCCCGCGCCTCAGCCGCAGTCTCACGTGCGCGTGCTCGCCTCACCGGCCGTCCGCGACCGGGCGAAGTCGCTTGCGGTGGACCTGGCGCAGGTAAAGCCGTCGGAGGATGGGCGCGTTCGGCATGCCGACCTCGACGCGTTCCTCCGCTATTCGGGCGGCAGCGGCTATGGCGCAGCGACGCCGGCTATGGCGGACGAGGACGTGCGCGTGATCGGTTTGCGTCGGCGCATCGCGGAGAATATGTCCGCTGCCAAGCGCAACATTCCGCACTTCACCTATGTCGAGGAGGTGGAGGTCACCGCGCTCGAAGCAATGCGCGCGGACCTCAACGCCAGCCGCGGGTCGCGCGCGAAGCTGACCGTTTTGCCTTTTCTGATCGTCGGCATCTGCCAGACGCTGCGCGATTATTCGATGCTCAACGCTCGATACGATGACGAAGCCGGCGTGGTGCGTCGCTCAGGCGCGGTGCACCTCGGCATGGCGACGCAGACCGACGCCGGGCTGATGGTGCCGGTCATTCGCGATGCGCAGAACAAGAACGTCTGGCAACTCGCGGAGGAGATCGCTCGGCTCGCCGAAGCAGCGCGTTCGGGCAAGGCGTCTTCGCAGGAGCTGTCGGGCTCGACGATCACCATCACTTCGCTCGGGCCACTGGGTGGGGTGGCTACGACGCCCGTCATAAACCGGCCGGAGGTCGCGATCATCGGCCCCAACCGCATCGTCGAAAGGCCGGTGTTCGTCGATAGCGATAGCGACCGTGTGCGCCGTGCAAAGCTGATGAACATCTCGATCAGCTGTGATCACCGGGTGGTCGACGGCTGGGACGCGGCGAGCTTCATTGGCGACCTCAAGCGACGGCTCGAAGCGCCGGTGCGCCTGTTCGCCTAACGCGGGCCCAAGCCGATCCCGGCGAGCGTCGAGGCGTCGAGCTTCACTCGCAACGTCGCGTAAAACCCGTTGCGGCTGTAGCTCTCCGCATCGAAGTCGCGATCGCGGTAGCCGCGGAAGTTGTAGCCGAGCGTGAGCGCGGCGTTCTCGAACGGCACCAGCGTCAGCATCGGTCCCGCGGACCAGGCAGATGCGCGGGCATCGGTGCCGGTGCGCACCGATCCCGCAGCGCCGATCGCGACCCGCTCGTGGAGGTCAAACTGGACGTCGAGGCCGACCACGGCCGACCAGCCCGCCACATCGTCCTGATCGATGCGGTCGCTCGCATGCCGCAGCCCGAGATAAGCGCCGATCCGCGCGTTATCGTAGAACCTACCGTCGCGATGGCGTAGCGGATCCCAAGTGAGTGCGGTGGACGACAGCAGCCGACGCGATGCGACGTCTCCCCCGGTCGCGCCTAACGCCCGGCTGAGATTTGCCTCGCCCATCGGAAGCGCGCCCACCGTACGGTCATCGCGAAACGCGAACTTCTGCAACAGCTGCACGCGGCTCTGCTGCGGCCGATGCGCCCAGCTCAGCTCCGCGAGCGTGGCGCGGGCAACGGCGCCGTTGGAGCCCAGCACGTCGTGGTGCGTGACCAGCGCGCCGAACGCACGCCCCTCGCTTAGCTGACGCAGTGCTCCGAGAGTGAAACCCCAGCGGCGCGCGCTGTCGGCATCGCGATATTCGCCTCGGCCGGTGATGCTCCACTGCTCCGAACGCCACGTGGCACCGAGCGTCAGCGCGGTGAAGTCCTCCGTCAGCATCTCCCCCCCGCCGACGAAGCCGCCGCTCGCCACGGGATGCGCGGGGTCGATGACGTCGGAAAGGTCGATGCCGCCAAGCGTGCGCTGCCCATCGATGCTGGCGTCGATGCTGAGCGTGCTCGTCACCGCGAAGGATTGCGCCAGACCGTAGGCCGCGAAACTGCGTTGACCGAGCTCCGCGAAGTACTGCTGGCCGCCATTGAGCGACAGCCGTGCGCCTTCCCAAGGTTCGAGTTCGAAGCCGACCCGTGCCGTGCTAGCCTCGATCGAACCGCCGTTCGCGATTTCGTACGTGCCGACCAGCCGAACGCCCTGCGTCACCAGCAGTCGTGCGGAGAGGCTGTGGCGTGCGGGGAAATCGACGCTGTCGTCGTCCCCGGCGATCGCGAAGCTGGTGGACCCCGCAAGCTCCAGCCGGTCGCCGAACAGCTTCTGCGACGCAGCCAGTTCGGCAATCACCGAGCGGTTACGTTCGCCGTTCTCGAGCTGGTCGTCGGCAATGCTGAGGCCTGCGCGCAGCGTCGTTCGCTCGCCAGCGCGCCAATCCGCACTCGCGCGGAGCGCGCGGCGCTGCACGTCACGCTGCGTAAAGCGCTCCTGCCACGCGCTGAGGCCCAGCGTCACGCTGTCGCGCGGGCGCCAGCGAGCGTCGACGCCAAAACGGGTGCTGCCGTCGCCAGCGAGGCCGCTCTGCCCGACGCCGAAGCCCGCATCCCGCCCGCGCGCATAAGCGAGGAGATCGACCTTGCCGTCGTGACGCTCCACCTCGACCAGCCAGGCCTGCGCGTGTCCGCTCGGCGTCGCGGTCAGCGAACCGTTTGGACCAGCCGCGGTGGCTGCGGTCGGGTCGCGATCCTCTGCCCGAGAAACGGCGTATTCGGCGCGAACCTCGGTCTTGGCGTCGGGCTGCCAGCGCACGTCCACTCCGGCGAGGTCGCGGGTGGCGGTTTCGTCGGCGTCGCGCAGCAGAGTGGCGCCCAACGCGAGCGTCGCAGAAGGCCGCCACTCGCCGCGTCCGCCGACGTTCCAGAAGCTCGCGCCGAGGCCGTCGACCTCGTAATCGGCGATGATAAAGCGTGGGTTGAGCGCCTCGTCGCGGCTCAGCTGGGGCTCGCGGAAGCGGATGAGCCCGGCGGCATAGTCGATATCGTAGTCGACATAGCGCAGCAGCTCGGCCCGGCTCAGCACGATGTTCGAACGCAACCGGTCGCGCACTTCGATGACCACGCGCTCGCTGTTCGGGAGGATGTCGCGGCGGGTGAGGGCGTAGGGCCCAGACAGGCCGTTGGCCTGCTGCTCGTCGCGGCGGTGCGAGAAGCTGCTCTGGGCGGCAAAGGCCGAAAGGCGCAGCGCCTGGCTCGCGAACTCGAGCTTGCCGCCGGTCATCGCGCGCTGATAGCGGGCGAGCTCCGGCCGATCGAAGCCAGTGTCGAAGTCGCCGTACATCGCGTAGAAGCCGCGCCGCTCCACCCGCAGGTAAAGGCCGTTCTGCGACGCTGCGTCGTAGCCACTGTCGGCACGGTCGCCGTAGAGGGTATAGCTGTCGCGCGGCGCCAACGCCCCGCCGAAGCGCTCGCGGTCGCTGTCCGCATCGCTGTCATAGCGCACGGTTGCTTGCCATCCGGCGCCCACCGGGCCGCGCGCAAACAGCGCCACGCGCGCGTCCAGCTCGTTCGAGTTTCCGGTATCACGATCGTCGAGGCGCACGCCGCCGACAGCCGCCCCCGCTATGCCCGACAGCGTCCATTGCCGAGCCGCTGCGTCGAGCCATGCCTCCACCACCTGCTCGCGCTCGCCGCGCTCCCCGAAGCGGAAGGCTAGACGCGCAGCACCCGACACGCTGGTCGGCGCGAGCTCGATGTAGGCGATGCCGTCGTCGCCCTCGACGCGCCAGTTGGCGGGTGCGAGGTCGAGCCCCGACAGTTGGCGAGCCTGCTCGGCATCGGCGTCCTGTGCGGCGCGATGCGGCGGCATGACGTGGAGGGCGCCCACGACCCCTTGGCGAACCGGATGCCCGTCCCGATCGGTCAGGCGCACCGCGATGACGGGACGAGACGCTCCATCGGCGACCAGTCGCGAACGAGCGGGCAGGAACTCCGCACTCGCCGCGCTGCCGCTGTAGAAGACTTCGCGCGACAGAGTCGTCACCTCGGCGCCACCCTGGTCGGTGATCCGCGCGGCGAGGACGTTGCGGCCTGGGCGCAGCCGGACGGCGCGCCATACCGAGACGGCGCGGCTGCGGTCGCTGCTCACCGAAACGCCGTCGAAGGCGATGTCTTCGACGGGTTCGCCGTTGATGGTGAGCGCCACGCGCTGGCTCGGCAGGTGCCGGATCGCGACGCGGACCACCGGCGCTCGCGGGTTGTGCGTCGCCTGCGGGAAGAGCCAGGCGGCGTCGGATCCGGGCGTGGCGAACCAGTCGGTCGAGCCGCCGCCTGCCTCGATGTCGCTCGCCACGGTCGGGCGCGCGCTGGTCGGCGCTTCAGCCGCGGCCGGAACTGCAAGCCGGAAGTCAGCGCGGTAAAGCACGCCCCCTCGACCGTCGATGTGCTGCGACCATCCGCTGAGCGCATTGCGCGACCCGGAGCAGGCAGCGGCCCGCGACTGTGGCGGAAGGGCGCCGCGGTCGATCGCGACCACGGTCGCACCCCGCCGCACACCCTCGAAATGGTAGCGCCCGTCCCGATCGGTGATCGCAAACTGCCCGTTGGGAAGGATCAGTCGCACGCCCGGAAGGCCGGGTGCGGTGGAGGGGTCAGCGCTGCAATCGCCCTGCAGCACGCGGCCCACGATGGTTATGCGGTCGGCAAGCGGATCGCGCACAATGCGCACGCTCGCCACCGATGTCGCGGTGAGGTTCGCTCCCGGCAGCGCGACATTCGCGCTATTCGAAGCGACGCCGCTGCGCGCGTCGAGCCGCACTTCGGCGAGGTAGGTCAGCTCGCCCGATGCGCTGGCTGCGAGCGTCGGCAGGGCAACGCTAAACCCGCCGGGAGCGCGCGTGACCGCGATAGGCGCTCCGTTCCAGCGCACCGTTTCGCTGCGCACGCGCAGTTGCTGCGGGAGTCTGTCCGAAACCGTCGCGCCCGCCGCCGCGACGACCGAATCTCGGTTGGTGACGCGGATGCGGAATTGGACGACGTCCCCCGGAGACGCGAGCGAGGTCTGCGCGCGCTTCTCGATAGTGACCCCGGCAGACGGCGGATCGACCGGGACATCGACTTCGAACGGGTCGGGGTGGGATAGCTCGAACGGGTTCCCGAACGATGCCGTATTGACGACAAAGGCGCCCCCGCCGGGCCGCGTCAGGGTGGCGATCTGCGCGGGTGAGGCCAGCGATGGCGCGCGATAGGTGCCAGGCGGCGTGACAACGACGCGATAGCGACCGGGCGGCACGAGTGGGAAGCGGAAGCCGCCCTCCGGCGGATCGTAGCGGGTGCCGCCACTGTCTTGCAGGCTCGCGCCGCTCTGCACCACGTTGGGGTGAGCAGATACGCCATCATCGCCGAACACGGCGGCGTCCTCGCCGCTGTCCGCCAGCACCAGCGAGACGGTGGCGCCGTTCACCGGCGCGCCGGTGCGGCTGTCGAAGACGATGCCAAAGGGGTCGACAAGCAGGCGCGCGGTGGTGCGGCCGATGACCGTTCCGTCTGCCAGCGACATGACGAGCGCCGTCCCGCCCCGGTCGAGTCCAAGCCGACAATTGCCGCTGGTCTTATCGCTACTCGCGCGGAGGAGGCCCGCAAACTCGCCCGAATTGGCGTCGGTTTCCACCATCTGGATGGTTTCGCGATCGCCGTCAGCCGTCGTGACGACCATGGTAAATCGGTCGATCGCCAGCGGATTGAGGTTCGCGGAGGGGCGGGTGACCGTGAACACCATCGCCTGATTACGGTGGAAGCTGTCCTCCGGCGTCACGCGGACCTGCTTGCGCTCCGCGACGGTCGCATCAGGCAGCGCCCCGCAGCTCGACGCATCGAGTGCAAGACCAGCGCCGGCGCCACCGGTCATCCGGTTGAGCAGCGGCGTGGTCGGCGCCTGAGAGGTGCCACCGACTTCGATCGTCACGCGGTTCGACTGGACTGCAAAGCCGCGTCCTGAGCCCGACCAGCGCGCCTGCGCGACGTTCTCGACGGTGCGAGCGGGCGCGGCCTGCGCGTATGCGGCTCCACCCGCCGCGAGCAGCGCTCCGCCCGAAAGCGCCTTCCAGAGGAGGTGAAGCGACCTGGTCATGGTTAATCGCGACGGGCGTGAGCAGCGCCGGCGCGTTTGAAACGCGCCGCCCTTGCCCTCACTGCGTCAGGATCACTTCACCGTTGCGGTAAAGGTCACGACGTTGCTGGCGTTCGGCGCGATCGTGCCGAGCGTCGCGGTGACGTTGCTGCCGGATATGGTCTGGGGGGTCGACCCCGCGGTGCAGCTCGTCGTCGTCGATGTGCCGCCCGAAAAGGCGGTGCCGGCGTTCAAGGTGAGGTTGGTCGTGGGAACGGGGTCAGTAATCGTGACCGATTCCGCGCTGACCGACCCGTTGTTAGCGACCACAATGCAGTATTGAACAACGGCGCCCGGGATCATCAGCGGATTGTTCGTGCCGCGGATCGGATCCGACAGGACAAAGCTGCGCTTGGTTACGTTGAGCGTGGCGGAGGCGACGCGGAAGGCGTCGTTCGCGCTAGATTGGCCGATCGCGGGGTTGGCCCCCTGCGGAACCCTGACAGCGCTCGCGAAGAGCGTGTCGACGACAAGTCGGTTCGTGTCGTTGGCCGTGGATTCGGTGACGACCGCGCCGAAAGTACCCGATGCCCCACCCGCGTGCGAGGTCGCTGTCAGCCGGATGGCGGACGCATCGCCGTTGACCCGACCGGACGCGATGTCGCCCACGGCAAGAATCATGACGCTCGCCCCGGCCGCAACTTCATCCAGCTGGCCATTGACGATCTGAGTATCGCCCGAGTCCCAAAGACCGTTGTTGTTGACGTCACGATAATAGGTGATCGGAGCGACATCGAAATTGTCGGTCGTGCCGAACAGGCTGGTGCCGTCGGGGAGCTGCGTTACGCTCAGCTGGAAATCCAACGGCGCGTTGCTCGCGTTGGTCAGCTGAAAGCGCGTTGCGGCATTTGTCTGGGCCGGGGTCGAGGATGTGGCCGACCCCCCGACTTCGACCAGCGTGAAGTCGACCTTGCGGTCCACCGCGAACTTGTCCTGGGCCGTGACCGGGTTCTGGCTCACATTGTTCACAAAGTAGCCGACGGTCACCTCGTTGGTGATCTGCGTCCCGGCAGGCGTAGCCGTCTGCGCCTGCGCGAACGCCGGCAGGGCGATCAGCGCGAACGCGCTGACCTTCAACGGTATGTGAAACTTGTTCATCGCGATGGTCCTTCGCAAAGCTGCGCGGCACGGTCTGCCGCGTATTGGGGAGGGGAGAGTCGAGGACTGAGCGTCAGCGCACGGCGCCGTCGAAGCTCAGTTCGCCCGTGCCGCCGGGCGCGATCGGGCTCGCCAGCCGCCAGCGCACGTGAGTGACGTCGGCGGGCGTCGCGGGGCGTTCCGTTCCATCGGCCGCACGCAGCTTGAGCGTGTTCAGCGGGCCGAACGTCCGGCCGCCATCGACCGACACGAGCGCGCCGCCGGTCGCGTTCCCGACGTAGGAGACCTGCGCGGGCAGCGGATTGTTGATCTCGAAGTTGGTCGCAGGCTGCGCGCCGCGGTTGGCGTAGCGCACGTAGAAGCGCAGCTGATCGCCGGGCACGACCGCATTGGGTGCTTCGTATCGGGTCTGCTGCGAACCATCGGCCGCCGTCACCGTGCGCGCGACGCGAACCTCGGTGTTGAGTTCCATCGCGTTCGTCTGGGCGAGCGCGGGAGCCGACGCGACCGCCAGCGCGGCAACCAGGAGGCGGCGGCGGAAACGAGCTTTACTGGTCATTGATCGTCACCTTGAAGCTGATGGTGCGGGTCTGTCCGCCGGGCACGTCGCCCAGCGTCACGTTGATGGCGTTGCTGCTGAAGCGGCCCGCGTCGCTGTCGGCGGCGTCGCTCAAAGCTGTGGCGCCGAGCATCAGCGAGCCCGCGACGTAGGTCGTGCCAGCGGGGATCGAATCGTTGATCTCCAGCGCGTTGACCGTGCCCGACCCCTGCGTCGTCGCGACGATCGAGTAGGTGATGGTCGCGCCGGGGATGGCGGCAGTTGTGTTGAAGCGATTGGAGACGACAGCCGACTTGTGCAGTCCGACTGATGCCGCCGACACCTGAAGCGTCCCGCTCGCCTCATCATCGCCGCCGGTGGAGCCGACGAGCGCGTTTCCGCCCCCCTCGCCGAGACCGGCGAACACGGTGCCAGGCGTGCCGGTGCCCGTCTTGGAGGTCGCGATCAGCGCGATGTCACCGCGCTGGCCGTCAGTGACGGAGGAAGGCGTGGCGACCTCGACCAGAATGCCGACGCTCGCGCCTGGCTCGAGCGTCGGGTCATTGCTTCCCGGCTGATAGACCGCATCGACGCCCGGCTCGAAGGTGCCGTTGTCGTTCAAATCGAGGATGATGCGCTGCACCGTCGGGTTGAAATCATCCCCGCCGATCGCCGCATTGGTGGTGAGGCCAAAGGTTTCGCCACCATTGCCGCTGTTGACCAGTTTGAAGCGCACCAGTTCGCTCGCGTCGCCCGGCGTCGTCGCCATCGGGTTCGCGCTCGTCAGGGTCACGGTCGGATCGATGATCTCGTCGACCTTGAGCTTGTTGATGTTGGACTGTTCCGTCCGGGTCTCGCCCGAAACGGTGTAGCGTGCGCTGGCGGTGTTCTCGATCATCGTGCCCGCACGGGTGGGGGCGGCGACGGCCGGCGCTGCGCAGCAAGCGAGTGCGGTAATACTGGCGCCCATCAGCCAACGGCTGCGGGCGACGTCAACGGACTTCATCTCGGCTGGTCCTCCGATAAGTGACGTCCATTTCGAACGAAAAGGTCGAAATTCAGTTAACAGCCGCAGGGCTCACGCTTTTTTCGCTATGGGCGCCGAGAAGCGCTGATGGCATAGCGGCGCGGTGAGCGAGCTCGATCGACCTCAACCCATTCTGCCCACCGCATCCCCAGCCCACGCGGCGGGCGAGGCGCTGCGCGCGTCAACGCCCGCGACGCAGAGCGACGGCGCGATCCCGCCTCGCGCGCCCGACACCATGTGGCTGCGGAGGATTTACTGGGTCCTGCTGACCGGGGTGCTGCTCGGGGCGCCGCTCGCGCTCAAGGCGGGCTCAGAGGTGTTCCTGCCGGTGACGGCGGCCGTGCTGATCGCCATCGCGCTGGTACCCAGCCTCGAATGGCTCGAGCGGCGCGGAGTGCCCTCGGGCGGCGCTGCGGCGCTGTGCGTGCTGATGTTCCTGACGATGGTTGCGCTGGCGCTCTCGACGGTCATCGTGCCCGCTGCGGACTGGGTGGTCGCATTGCCGGAGCGGCTGCCGCGCGTCCAAGCGACGCTCGGCCCGTTGATCGAGCTGTACGCGAACCTTCAGAAATTCATCGACAATGCGGTCGCTCGTCTGGCCGTCGAAAGCCAAGCGCAGGCGCAGGCGGTGGCGATCCAGGCGGACGGCTCGATGGGCGCCTTCATTTCGTCCGCGCCGTCGGTGCTCATCCAGACGTTTTTCGCGCTGCTGCTGATCTTCTTTTTCCTTGCCGGATGGAGCGCGCTGCGGCGCAGCACAATCAATTCCCGGGCGAGCTTTGATTCCGCGCTCAATACCGCGCGCATCATCCAGAACGTGGTCGATTCCACCGCGGCCTACCTCACCACGATTTCAGCCATCAACGTCGCGCTCGGTGCCACCAACGCGCTGCTCTTGTGGGCGCTTGGCATGCCCAGCCCGCTCATGTGGGGCGGCATCATAGCGCTGTGCAATTTCGTGCCCTACGTCGGCCCGGTGCTCGCCGCCGCGCTGTTGGCGCTCGGCGGTCTGATGAGCTTCGACAATGTCTGGTTGGCCATGACCCCCGCGGTCATCGCGATCATCCTTCACTTTCTCGAAGCGAACCTCGTCACCCCCTATATTCTGGGGAGGCGGCTGACGATCAATCCGGTGATGATCCTCCTGTCGCTGAGCTTCTGGGGATGGGTTTGGGGCGCGGCGGGCGCGCTGCTGGCGGTGCCCATCCTGATCGTCCTGCAGACCGTTCGCACATCGCTCAGCCAGCCGGCGCTACCGCCGCCGTCGCCGCTGCCACCGACCCGTCCGACGGTCGGTGAAACGGAAAATCTCACCCAAGCCGGTTGACAGTACAGGGCGTGCGCCATATCGGCCCGCCCCACACCACGCGGGTGTAGCTCAGTTGGTTAGAGCGCCGGCCTGTCACGCCGGAGGTCGCGGGTTCGAGCCCCGTCACTCGCGCCATTTCCCTATCTCCATCCACATCAACAGTGGACGCAGCGGCGCGATCCAGAGCGTTCCGGCGATGGCGTAGTAGGCAATGGCGACGACCGTCGGCATCGGTCCGATCCACTCGGCGAGCGTGACGACCAAGAACGCCCAAAGCGCGATCAAAGCGAGGATGAGAAACGTTCCTGCCGTACGGCGCCAGGACGGCTGGACTTCGCCTTCTTCTGTCATCGGATAATCAGCTCCGCTTCGGTGATGATGGCGTCGAGCGCGATGTCATGCGCTTCGCTTGGCGCCTCCGCCACCTCCTGAACACTCCACGCCAAGCCCAGTTTGAACGCCGCGGGCAACCTCCACAACGCGCGATCATAATGGCCGCCCCCCTGGCCGAGCCGACGGAGGCGCCGGTCAAAGGCGACGAGCGGGACGAGGACGAGCTGCGGCACGACGGGATCGTTGTCGGCCTTGGGCTGGCGGAAACGGTGACGGGGCTCCACTTCGATCCCCGCAGCGATCCCACGAAAACTCAACTCACCGCCGTCAAGTCTCGGGTAACACAGCTCCGCGCCGGAGCCGGCGAAGAGGGTCGCCAGCGTAGTCGGATCTGGCTCGGCGTCGGTTGGGAAATAGGCTGCCACGCTGCGGACGCTACCCACGCGGCGGGCGAGGTCCTCCCACACCCGCTCACCGATGGGAAAGGCGTTCGATCCGCGCGCGGCGACGAAACGCTTGCGCTCTTGCCGAATCGCGCTTCGCAGCTCGATTTTGGAGGGCACAACACCGCTCATGTGCGGAAGTGACGGGACCGCGTGGGCCGTGGGCTGGAATATCCTCTGACGCCAGTAACGTCAGGTGGGAACAATGTGCGTCGGGCCAGGACCCGGGCAGGGACCGCCCCCATGGATGTTTTTATCGCCTCAGGGATGTTCGCTGCAGCGCGCACCCCGCAGTACCCGTCGCCAAGCAAGATAGGAGCGGGGAGGGCTCCGCTCAAGCGCTGTTCGCGTGCGAGAGGCGATTCACCACCGCATCGACCCGGCGTTGCAGCGTGCCGACCTGAGCCGCAGCGTCGACGAGTGCCGTTTCCGCCGCACCCGCGCGGTCTGCGAGCAGCAGGCCGGCAAGCACAAGCAGCCGCGCGTCGCCTGCTTCGCCGATCATCGCGCGGGCGTTTGCTACCTGCTCGTCGAGGATCACGGCGAGCCTTTCCAGTTCGGGCTCGTCCCCGTCGGCGCAGCCGAGCGTGTAGCGGCGGCCGCCAATGCTGAGCGAGACATTCGCCATCAGCCGCGCTCGCCCAGCATCTGGTCGAGCTCGTCAATCACCGCCAGCACCTCACGGCGAAGCGCTTCATCTTTCGCCGCAGTTGGGCGCGGCCACTTCTCCCGCTCTTCAACGGTGCGTTCGAGCGTGCTGACCGATCGTTCGAGCAAGGCGAGGGCGTCATGGAGCGCTGGCATGGACATGGCCCCAGCCTAGCGCGACGAGGCCTGTGCGCAAAGCCGGGGCGAGCTTGACCGGCCCGCAATAGGTTCGCAAAGCACCCGCGCCGACGAATCACGGTGAACCGCCGACACGCGGCGGTCTTTGGAGGGCAAATGGCGGTCGAACCGCGGCAAATGGCGAACGCGATCCGCGCGCTCGCGATGGATGCAGTTCAAGCCGCCAACAGCGGCCATCCGGGTATGCCGATGGGCATGGCGGACGCCGCGACCGTTCTCTTCACAGAGTTTCTCAAGTTCGATCCGTCGCAGCCAAAATGGCCAGACCGTGACCGCTTCGTGTTGAGCGCGGGGCACGGCTCGATGCTGATTTATGCGTTGCTGCACCTCACCGGATACGAACGACCAACGCTCGACGATATTCGCAACTTTCGTCAGCTGACGTCGCCATGTGCCGGGCATCCCGAGAACTTTTTGCTCGAGGGAGTTGAGTGCACGACTGGTCCGCTGGGGCAGGGGGTCGCCATGGCGGTGGGCATGGCGCTCGCGGAACGACACCTCAACGCGCAGTTCGGGGATAGCCTCGTCGACCATCGCACCTGGGTCATCGCGGGCGATGGCTGTCTGATGGAGGGCATCAATCACGAGGCCGTGGGTCTCGCTGGACGCCTTCAACTCGGCAAGCTCAACGTCATATGGGACGATAACCGCATCACCATCGACGGTGCGACCGACCTTTCGACCTGCGAGGATATCGAGGCGCGGCATGCTGCGGCGGGCTGGCATACGGTGCGCTGCGACGGCCACGATTTCGAGTCCATTCGCGCCGCCCTCAGAGAAGCTGCCGATGATCCGCGGCCAAGCCTCATCGCCTGCCGTACCATCATTGGTTGGGGCGCCCCGACAAAGGCCGGATCCTCGGGTACCCACGGCTCTCCACTAGGCGACGAGGAGATCGCCGGCACACGCAAGGCGCTCGCCTGGACCTCCGAGCCGTTCGAGCTGGCGGACGAGATGGTCGATGCGTGGCGCGCGGCCGGACGTCGCGGGGTCGCTGTGCGTGAGGCGTGGGAAGCCCGCGCTGCCGCCGCTCCGGCGGGCAAGGCGCTGGCGGAGCGGCTTGCCGGGCTCGATCCGGCTGCTGTCGCGGCGGCGGCGGATGCGCTTGTAGGCGAGCTTCTCGCGGAACCGAAGCCAATGGCCACGCGTGCCGCCAGCGAACGGGCGCTCAAGGCCTTCACGGCGAAATTCCCGGCCCTCATTGGCGGCTCCGCTGACTTGACGCCGAGCAATAACACCAAAACGCCGAGCACCGACGAACTGCGACCCGAAAGCTACGGCGGTCGATACATTCGCTACGGCATCCGTGAATTCGGGATGAGTGCGGCGATGAACGGGATGGCACTGCACGGTGGTGTCGTTCCCTACGGCGGCACCTTCCTCGTGTTTAGCGACTATGCGCGTCCGGCGATTCGGCTGGCGGCGCTGCAGAACGCGCAGACCATTTTCGTCATGACTCACGACAGCATCGGCGTGGGCGAAGATGGCCCAACCCATCAGCCGATTGAGCATCTCCAGTCGCTGCGGATGATCCCTAAGCTGGCTGTTTTTCGTCCGTGTGATGCGGTGGAAACGGCGGAGTGCTGGGCATTGGCACTGCAGCGAACCGATGGTCCGTCACTCCTCGCGCTGTCGCGGCAGTCGCTTGCGGCGCTGCGCAACGATGCGGGCATGAAGAGCGCCAACGGCGGTTATGTTCTGCGTCGCGAGAGCGGCTCGCATCAGGTCACGCTGATCGCCACCGGAAGCGAAGTTGAAATTGCGGTCGGCGTGGCGGAAATGCTCGAGGCGGAGGGGGTTGGCTCGCGGATTGTGTCGATGCCGGCGACGCATCTGTTCGACGAACTGCCGATGGCCGAACGTAACGCGGTTCTCGGGGAAGCAGGCGTGCTGCGCGCTTCCATTGAGGCGGGCGTGACGCTCGGATGGCAGAAATATACGGGTTGCGACGGGCTCAACTTCGGGCTCGACCGCTTTGGCGCTTCGGCCCCCGCCAGCGACCTTTATCAACATTTCGGCCTCACCGCGGAGGCGATCGCGCCACGCATCATGGCCGCGCTCCAGGCACGAAAGGATCAGGCACAATGACGGTACGCGTGGCAATCAACGGTTTTGGGCGCATCGGGCGCCTCGTCGCGCGCGCCATTCTCGAGCGTCCCGACTGCGGGCTGGAGCTCGTCACGATCAACGACCTCGCCGACGCGAAAGCCAACGCTTGGTTGTTCGCGCGCGACAGCGTCCACGGCAAATTCCCCGGCGATGTGTCGGCCGAGGGCAACGACATTTGCATCGACGGCAAGACCATCAAGGTGACCGCGGAGCGCGATCCCGCGAACCTGCCTCATGCCGCCAACAATGTCGACCTAGTGCTTGAATGCACCGGCTTTTTCACCGATCGTGAAAGCGCTCAGAAGCATCTCGATGCTGGGGCGAAGCGAGTGCTCATCTCGGCTCCGGCGAAGGGGGTCGACCTGACCGTCGTTTACGGCGTCAACCACGACAAGCTGACCGCCGATCATACCATCGTTTCGAACGCGTCGTGCACCACCAACTGCCTCGCGCCGGTGGCAAAGGTGCTGCATGAGGCGATTGGGATCGAGCGTGGTCTGATGACGACGATCCATGCTTATACCAACGATCAAAAGATCCTCGATCAGATCCACCCTGACATGCGCCGCGCGCGCGCTGCGGGGATGAGCATGATCCCGACCACCACCGGCGCCGCCCGTGCGGTGGGTGAGGTTCTGCCAGAGCTGAAAGGCAAGCTCGACGGCTCCGCGGTGCGTGTGCCGACGCCCAATGTCAGCCTGGTCGACCTGACCTTCACGCCGGGTCGCGACACCACCAAGGAGGAGGTCAACCAGCTGCTCAAGGACGCAGCGGAGGGCTCGCTCAAGGGCGTGCTGGCATTCTCCGACGAGCCGCTGGTGTCGATCGACCTCAACCACAATCCGGCGTCGTCAACGGTCGACAGCCTCGAAACCGCGGTAATCGACGGCAAGCTGGTGCGGGTCGTCAGCTGGTACGACAATGAGTGGGGCTTCTCGAACCGGATGGTCGACACCGCCGGGGTGATGGCCAAGCTGCTCGGCTGAGGCGAAGATGCCCCGCTTTCGCACGCTCGACGACCTCCCTGCCGACCTGACCGGCCAGCGCGCGCTGGTCCGGGTCGACCTCAACGTGCCGATGGCCGACGGGCGCGTGACGGACGCTACGCGGCTGGCGGCCATGGCGCCGACCGTGCGGGAGTTGACGGGGCGGGGCGTTATCGTCCTGCTTCTGTCGCATTTCGGGCGTCCCAAGGGGGCGAAGAACCCGAACTTCTCGCTCAGCCTGGTGATCGACGCCGTGTCCGAAGCGGTCGGCAAGCCTGCGATGTTTATCCCCGAATGCCGGGGGTCGGCGGCGGAAGCCGGCATCGCCGTCCTCGCGGCGGGGGATGTCGGCGTGCTTGAGAACACGCGCTTCGAAGCGGGTGAAGAGGCCAACGACCCGGCTGTGGCGCAGGGCATGGCGTCGCTGGCTGATTTCTACGTCAACGACGCGTTCTCCGCGGCGCACCGAGCGCATGCCTCGACCGAAGGGGTGGCGCGGCTGCTCCCCGCCTATGCGGGGCGGGCGATGGAGGCAGAGCTTGTCGCGCTCGAACGCGCGCTCGGTCAGCCCGAACGGCCTGTGGCGGCGATCGTCGGCGGCGCCAAGGTATCGAGCAAGATCGATGTTCTCACGCATCTTGTCGGTCGGGTCGACCATCTCGTCATCGGCGGAGGAATGGCCAACACCTTCCTCGCCGCGCGAGGCGTCAACGTCGGAAAGTCGCTGTGCGAGCACGACCTCACGCAAACCGCGCAGGGGATTTTCGACGCGGCGGAGCGATCGGGCTGCACCATCCATCTCCCATATGACGTCGTCACCGCGCGCGAATTTGCACCGAACCCGCCGACCGCAACGGTCAACGTGCACGAGGTGCCGGCGGACGCCATGATCCTCGATGTCGGGCCGGCCGCGGTGGAGTCAGTCGCGGACGTCCTCAAGACGTGCCGCACGCTGGTGTGGAACGGGCCGATGGGCGCATTCGAGACACCGCCCTTCGATACCGCGACCGTAGCGCTCGCCCGCACCGCCGCGGCGCTTACCCGCGACGGATCGCTGATCTCGGTTGCAGGGGGTGGCGACACCGTTGCGGCTCTCAATCATGCGGGTGTCGCGAGCGACTTCACCTTCGTATCGACCGCCGGCGGCGCCTTCCTAGAATGGATGGAAGGCCGCGAACTGCCCGGCGTGGCCGCGCTCGAACGTGCCGCGCAAAGCTGACAAAGTTTCTCAGGAGCCAATGATGAACGCGCTTACCGATCACGCCAGCATGACCGCCAAGATCCGCGACGGCGAAGGGTTCATCGCCGCGCTCGACCAGTCGGGCGGTTCCACGCCCAAGGCGCTCAAGGGCTATGGCGTGGACGAGAGCGCGTACAGCAATGATGAGGAGATGTTCGGCCTCATCCACCAGATGCGCAGCCGCATCATCACCTCGCCCTGCTTCGACGGCAATCGCGTAATCGGCGCGATCCTGTTCGAGCGCACGATGGACGGTGAAGTCGACGGACAGACCACCCCCGACGCGCTCAAGGCGCGCGGCGTGGTGCCCTTCATCAAGATCGACAAGGGGCTCGAGGACGAGGCGAACGGCGTTCAGATGATGAAGCCGATGCCCGATCTCGACGCGCTCCTGACCCGCGCCAAATCGCTGGGCGTGTTCGGCACCAAAGAGCGCTCGGTCATCAACCTCGCCAACCGCGAGGGGATCGCTGCGGTCGTCAAGCAGCAGTTCGAAGTGGCTCGCCAAGTGCTCGGCCATGGCATGGTGCCAATGATCGAGCCCGAGGTGAACATCAAGAGCGCCGAGCGCGGCGACGCGGACGCGATGCTGCTCGAAGAACTGAAGCAGGCGCTCGACGGGCTCGGCGAGGGCGAAGAGGTCATGCTCAAGCTCTCGATCCCGGAGCAGGCTGGGCTGTTTCAGCCGCTGGTCGATCATCCGCGGGTGCTGCGCGTGGTGGCGCTGTCGGGCGGCTTCTCGCGTCCCGACGCCTGCCGCGAACTCGCAAAGAACCCCGGTATGATCGCCAGCTTCAGCCGCGCGCTGCTCGAGGATCTGCGTCACGGGATGAGCGACGAGGAGTTTGACGCCTCGCTCGATGGCGCCATCGCCGATATCCACCGCGCCTCGACGGTGAAGGGCTGAGCGGCACGCGTGGCTGAACCGTCGATCTTCGCGGCTGACGAGGATGCGCTGGCACTCGACCCCGAGTTCGCTTCGCGGTTCAGCGAGGCGCGCGGGGGGCGGGGGGCGTGCCAGCTTTATCTGATCTCCCCGCCTGAGATCGACGGGGAGTTCGCGCACCGGCTCGAAGCGGCGCTGACCGCCGGCCCGGTGGCGGCGTTTCAGTTCCGGGTGAAGGGCATCGATCAGCATCGCGCGGCTGCGTTGGCGGCTCCGCTGCTCGACATATGCCGCGCGCATGACGTCGCCTTCATCGTCAACGACGACATGGGCCTCGCCAAGCGGTTGGGCGCTGACGGCGTGCATCTCGGGCAGGATGACGGCGATCCGCGCGAGGCTCGGCGGTTGCTGGGGCGAGACGCGCAGATCGGCGTGACCTGCCATGCCAGCCGTCACCTCGCCATGGAGGCAGCCGAGGCGGGGGCCGACTACGTCGCCTTCGGCGCATTCTTTCCCACCAGCACCAAGCAGGTGGAGCATCGCGCAGAATCGTCGATCCTCGGCTGGTGGACGACGGTGGCGGAACTGCCGTGCGTCGCGATCGGAGGCATCACCGCGCAGAACGCAGGCGAACTCGCGCGCGCCGGGGCCGACTTCGTGGCGGTGAGCTCGGGCGTCTGGGCGCACCCTGCAGGACCTGCCGAGGCCGTGCGTGCGATCAATGCGGCGATCGCGCCCCTAGCCACCGGCGACGCGCTCGGCTAAGCGCGCCGCCAACGCGTGAGGGCGCTTGCACCTCGCGCAGCTCTTTTCCAGCGATACATCATCTCGACAGGGGATTTCCCATGAAGATCAGCGGCGTCGATATCCGCCCCGGCAACATCCTCGAATATGAAGGTGGCATCTGGAAGGTCGCCAAGATCCAGCACACGCAGCCGGGCAAGGGCGGCGCGTTCATGCAGGTCGAGATGAAGAACCTGATCGACGGCCGCAAGACCAACGTGCGCTTCCGCAGCGCCGATACGGTCGAGCGCGTCCGGCTCGATACCAAGGACTTCCAGTATCTCTACGCCGAGGGCGACGACCTCGTCTTCATGGACAAGGATAGTTACGAGCAGATCACGATCGCGAAGGACGTGGTCGGCGACGCGGCGGAATTCCTGCAGGACGGCATGGATTTGGTGCTGGAACTGTGGGAGGAGCGCCCGATCTCGGTCGAACTCCCGGAGCAGGTCGAAGCGACGATCGTCGAGGCGGATGCGGTGGTGAAGGGGCAGACCGCTTCCTCCAGCTACAAGCCCGCGATGCTCGACAATGGCGTGCGCGTGATGGTGCCGCCGCACATCACCAGCGGCACGCGTATCGTCGTCAACGTCTACGACCGCGAATACGTCAAGCGCGCGGATTGATCGAACTGAGCCCCTCCCCGGAAGGGAGGGGGGAGAAAAATATGGCACAATCGGGCGTCATCACTGTGATGGAGCGCGCCGCGCGCAAGGCGGGGGGCAAGCTGCGCCGCGACTTCGGCGAGGTCGAGCATCTTCAGGTCAGCCGCAAGGGGCCTGCGGACTTCGTCAGCCGCGCGGACAAACAGTCGGAAGCGACGCTGGTCGAGGAGCTTCAGCGCGCACGGCCCGACTGGGGCTTTTTGCTCGAAGAAGGCGGTGAGGTTGAGGGCGCTGCGGGTAAGCCGCGCTGGGTGGTCGATCCGCTCGATGGGACGAGCAACTTCCTCCACGGCATCCCACACTTCGCCATCTCGATCGGGGTGCAGGACGCGAAGCCCGACGGCAGCTGGGGCGATATCGTCGCGGGCCTCGTCTATCAGCCGATCACCGACGAAAGCTATTGGGCGGAGCGCGGTCGCGGCGCCTGGCGCCACGACCAGCGGCTGCGCGTATCGGCGCGGCGCGAGCTTTCGGACGCGCTGATCGCGACCGGCATCCCCTACCTCGGCCATGGCGACATGGCGCAATGGACGCGCATCTTTGGCGCGGTGGCGCCATCGGTGGCGGGTATTCGCCGTTTCGGCGCCGCGAGCCTCGACCTTGCCTGGGTCGCGGCGGGCCGCTTCGACGGCTTTTGGGAGACGGGGCTCGAACCCTGGGACGTAGCCGCGGGCATGCTGCTCGTACGCGAGGCGGGCGGTTTCGTCAGCGACTTCCGCGGCGGTGAGCGCGCCGTCGAGCGGCAAGAGATCATCGCCGCCAACGATGCGCTCCACAGCCGCCTCCACAAACATATCGCCGGCGCGCTGCGCAACGCCTGACGCGCCTGCCAACGCCCTTGTGACCCGCGCGGCTCTGACCTAGAGGGGCCGCGAACCCGCGCGTTTCAGCAACAGAGTCTCCCTTGGTCGACCTCTCTCAATATGCGCCGATCTTGCTGTTCCTGTTCGTCGCGACGGGGCTGTCGGCGCTGTTCGTGTTCCTGCCGATGGGCGTGGCCCGGCTGACCGGCACGCACCAGCCCGACCCGGACAAGCTCAGCGAATACGAGTGCGGGTTTCCTGCGTTCGAGGATAGTCGCGGTCAGTTCGACGTGCGTTTCTACCTCGTCGCGATCCTGTTCATCATTTTCGACCTTGAAGCGGCGTTTCTGTTTCCCTGGGCGGTGAGCCTTCGGGAAATCGGCTGGGCCGGGTGGGCGACGATGATGGTGTTCATCCTCGAGCTGGTCGTCGGGCTCGCCTATGCTTGGAAGAAAGGGGCGTTGGACTGGGAATGAGCGGTTCGATCATCCTCGACCCCGCGGGCGCGCCTGCCGCGGGCACCCAGCCCGACGAGAGCTTCTTCCGCGATCTTTCGGGAGAGGTCGACAACAAGGGCTTCCTCGTCACCAGCAGCGAAGAGCTGTTCCAGTGGGCGCGTACGGGCTCGCTGTGGTGGATGACGTTCGGCCTCGCCTGCTGCGCGGTGGAAATGATCCACGTCAACATGCCGCGCTACGACATGGAGCGCTTCGGCGTCGCCCCGCGCGCCTCGCCTCGGCAAAGCGACGTGATGATCGTCGCGGGTACGCTCTGCAACAAGATGGCGCCCGCGCTGCGCCGGGTCTACGATCAGATGTCGGAGCCCAAATACGTCATCTCGATGGGCAGCTGCGCCAATGGCGGCGGCTATTATCACTATAGCTACAGCGTCGTGCGCGGCTGCGATAGAATCGTGCCGGTCGACATCTACGTTCCCGGCTGCCCTCCGACGGCGGAGGCGCTGCTCTACGGCGTGATGCAGCTGCAGCGGAAGATCCGACGCGCCGGGACGCTCGCCCGATGAGCGCCTCGCCCGCCCCGCGCGTGCGTCCTCGCCCCGAGCTGGCGGAGCACCTGCCCGCAGCGCTCGGTGCGGCGCTTCTCGTGCAAAGCGAGTTGGTCGAGGAGGCGAGCATCACCGTCGCGCGTGAGACGGTGGCCGATGTGCTCACCAAGCTCCGTGACGAGTTCGACTATCAGCAGCTGATGGAGATTGCGGGGGTCGATTACCCCGATCGGCCCGAGCGCTTCGAAGTCGTCTATCACTTGCTCAGCGTCACGCGAAACCACCGCCTGCGCGTGCGCGTGATAACCGACGAGGTTAGCCCAGTGCCGAGCGTGACCGACGTCTACCCGAGCGCGGGTTGGCTCGAGCGCGAAGTGTTCGACATGTATGGCGTGCTGTTCTCCGGCAACCCCGACCTGCGCCGCATCCTCACCGACTATGGCTTTTCAGGGCATCCGTTCCGAAAGGACTTCCCGCTGACAGGCTATGTCGAGCTGCGCTACTCGGAAGCCGAAAAGCGCGTCGTTTACGACAAGGTGGAGTTGGCGCAGGATTTCCGCCAGTTCGATTTTCTCAGCCCTTGGGAAGGCGCGCAATATGCGCTGCCGGGCGATGAAAAGGCGGAGGGGCAGGCGCCCGGCGCGCCCACTCCGGCGAGCGCTGCGGAGGCGAAGGGTGCGACCGCTCCGCCCCCCGCTGCGCCGCCGCCCAAGCCCAAGGTGACCGACACCCCCGCTGAGACCGGCGCAGACAAGGGCGCGACCGCCACCACGCACGCGCAGGCTGCGGCCACTCCGCCGATCACGCCGGTGGGGCCCGCTGCCGATGCGCCGGCCAAGCCCGCGGGAGACGCATGATGGCGCACGTCTATGACATTCTGACGCCCGACGATGCGAAGACCCCGGGCGATCAGGAACTCACCAACTACACCATCAATTTCGGCCCGCAACACCCCGCGGCGCACGGCGTGCTGCGCATGGTGATGGAGTTGGACGGCGAGGTGATCGAGCGCATCGATCCGCATGTTGGGCTGCTCCATCGCGGCACCGAAAAGCTGATCGAATACAAGACCTACCTTCAGGCGCTGCCCTACTTCGACCGGCTCGATTACTGCTCGCCGCTGTGCATGGAGCACAGCTATGTGCTTGCGATCGAGAAGCTGCTCGACCTCGAGGTGCCGATCCGCGCGCAATATCTTCGCGTGCTGTTTGCCGAGCTGACGCGCATCTCCAACCACATGCTCAACATCGGCAGCCACGTCATGGACGTCGGTGCGATGACGCCCAACCTGTGGGTGTTCGAGCTGCGCGAAGACTGCATGAACTTCTTTGAGCGGGCGTCGGGCGCGCGGATGCACTCGGCCTATTTCCGCCCGGGCGGGGTGCATCAGGACGTGCCGCTAAAGCTGCTCGCCGACATCGGCGAATGGTGCGAGACGCGGCTTCCTAAGCTGTTTGGCGATGCGATGAGCCTCGTCACCGACAACCGCATCTTCAAGCAGCGCAACGTCGACATCGCGACGGTGAGCAAGGCGGATGCGTTGGCGTGGGGCTTCTCCGGGCCGATGATCCGCGGTTCGGGCATTGCGTGGGACCTGCGCAAGTCGCAGCCCTATGAAGTCTACGACCACATGGACTTCGAGATCCCGGTGGGCACGCGCGGCGACTGCTACGACCGCTTCATGGTGCGCGTCGAGGAAGTCTACCAGTCAGCGCGCATCATCAAGCAGTGCCTTAACGAGATGCCCGACGGGCCGATCGCGTCGACCGACCGCAAGGTGGTGCCCCCCAAGCGCGGCGACATGAAGATGTCGATGGAAGCGCTGATTCATCACTTCAAGCTTTACACCGAAGGCTTCCACGTGCCCGCGGGCGAAGTCTACGTCGCGACCGAGAGCCCAAAGGGTGAATTCGGCGTCTATCTGGTGAGCGACGGGACCAACAAACCCTATCGCTGCAAGATCCGCCCGACCGCGTTCAGCCACCTGCAGGCCATGGACTTCATGGCCAAGGGACACATGCTCGCCGACGCGACCGCCATCCTCGGCGCGATGGATATCGTGTTCGGGGAGTGCGATCGGTGACACGCGGCAAGCTATTGCTTCTTAGGCGGGTAACAGGATTGCTCTTTGCGCTCACCATCGCGCTGATCTTGACGTGGGCCTTTCTTGTTTTCGCCTTTGTGAATCCGGGTCACGATGGTCGCTTTGGGATCAGCGCATGGCTCGCGGATTACGCCCACGCATTGTTCTTCGCGTGGCCGGTGTACGGCGTTTCGATTATCACCTTCGTCGGGTGGCGCTTTGTGACGCGGGCGTCGGATCGAGCCTCAAGGTCATTTTCTCATGGCTGACGTGCATCTTCCCGACGAAGCCGAGGTCCGCGCGCGCTGGTCGGGCTTTGCCTGGACCGCGGAAAATGCCGCCAAGGCGCGCGAGATTATCGCGCGTTACCCTGAGGGGCGGCAACGCAGTGCGGTGATGCCGCTGCTCGACCTCGCCCAGCGGCAGGTGGGGGCAGAGACCAACACGCAAGGCTGGCTGCCCATCCCGGTGATGGAGTTCATCGGTCGCGAGCTTGGCATGCCGTACATCCGCGTGCTCGAAGTCGCGTCCTTCTACACCATGTACAATCTCGTCCCCGTCGGCCGTTTTCATGTGCAGGTGTGCGGGACGACGCCGTGCATGCTGCGCGGATCGGACGATGTGTTCGCGGCGTGCAAGAACCGCGGTATGGTGAAGGGTGGGACCACGCCCGACGGCCTGTTCACGCTGACCGAGGTCGAGTGCATGGGCAACTGCGCCACCGCGCCGATGGTCCAGATCAACGACGACAATTACGAAGACCTCGACTACGACCGCACCCTCGCCATCCTCGATGCGCTCGCGGCGGGCGGCTCGCCGAGGACGGGCACGCAGGAGCCGGGTCGCCACACCAGCGAACCCGCCGGCGGCCCGACAACGCTGACCGCGATGGTCGGCGAAAATCATGACTACCGCGGCGAGTGGGGTGCACCGCAGCCTGCTCCGCCGCCCCCGCAGAAAGCGCCGGCATGAGCCTCGCCGACAAGGACCGCATCTTCACCAACCTCTACGGCTTTCAGGACTGGGGGCTGGAGGCTGCGCGCGCGCGGGGCGATTGGGACGAGACCAAGGCGCTGATGCTGCGTGGGCAGGACGCGATCATCGAGGAGGTGAAGGCCAGCGGCCTGCGCGGGCGCGGTGGCGCGGGCTTCCCGACCGGCATGAAGTGGAGCTTCATGCCCAAGGACCCCAAGCCCGACCGGCCGAGCTTCCTCGTCATCAACGCCGACGAATCCGAGCCGGGTTCGTGCAAGGACCGCGAGATCATCCGCCATGATCCGCACAAGCTGATCGAAGGCGCGCTGATCGCTGGCTTCGCCATGCGCGCGCGGGCCGCCTACATCTACATTCGCGGCGAATATATTCGCGAGGCGGAGACGTTGTTCGCTGCCGTCGCGCAGGCTTACGACGCGGGGCTGCTCGGCAAGAACGCGGCAGGCTCGGGCTACGACTTCGACGTTTACGTCCACCGCGGCGCGGGCGCGTACATCTGCGGCGAAGAAACCGCGATGATCGAAAGCCTCGAAGGCAAGAAGGGCCAGCCGCGCCTCAAACCGCCGTTTCCGGCGGGCGCGGGGCTCTATGGCTGCCCGACGACGGTCAATAACGTCGAGAGCATCGCGGTGGTGCCGACCATTCTGCGCCGCGGGGCGGGGTGGTTCTTGAGCTTCGGGCGCGACAACAACAAGGGCACCAAGCTCTTCCAGATCAGCGGCCACGTCGAAAAGCCGTGCGTCGTCGAAGAGGCGATGAGCATCCCCTTCCGCGAGCTGATCGAAAAGCATTGCGGGGGGATCCGCGGCGGCTGGGACAACCTCCTCGCGGTGATCCCCGGCGGGTCGTCGGTGCCGCTCGTGCCCGCGCACGAGATCATGGATGCGCCGATGGACTTCGACGGGTTGAAGGCGCTGGGCTCGGGGCTCGGCACCGCGGGCGTCATCGTCATGGACAAGTCGACCGACATCGTCCGCGCGATCAGCCGCCTCAGCTACTTCTACAAGCATGAAAGCTGCGGCCAGTGCACTCCATGCCGCGAAGGCACCGGCTGGATGTGGCGCGTGATGGAGCGCCTGCGCACCGGCGACGCCGCGGTCGAGGAAATCGACATGCTGCACCAGGTGACCAAACAAGTCGAAGGCCACACCATCTGCGCGCTCGGCGACGCGGCCGCATGGCCGATCCAGGGCTTGCTCAAGCACTTCCGCCCCGAAATCGAACGCCGAATTGCCGAGCGTGCGGGGCAAGGTGGCGCGATGCTGGAGGCGGCCGAATGAGCTTTCTCCGCCGCTTTTTCCGCAAATCTTTCACGCCGCAAGAAATTGTCGCTGACTATGGTAAAGTGCTTCAAGCCGCGCCGCTCTCTTTACGTGGTCTGAGGGATCAACGACTCTTACCACATTCAAAAGCGACCATCGAAGCAGCCATTTTAGAATTGATCTCTTGGGAGTCGATTGATCCCGACCAGCGCGCCGCTTTGGAACGTGGGCTGCTGGAGCTTGCCTCTTTTCAGACTCTGGACGTGCGTCCTATGCCGATGCCCGATAGTGACATTTCGAACCTTGATCCTGTCGAAATGAAGGCCTTTGCCGAGAAAATCTTGTCGGCGAATAACGATGAGCACGCTTCCAAAATGTATCAGCTAGAGGTCGAGCGCATCCGTGAACGACTAGCCGGGCCGAATCGGTCGGGGAACATGGATGCCTAAACTCACCGTCGATGGCCTCGAGGTCGAAGTCCCCGCGGGTGCCACCGTGCTGCAGGCGTGCGAGGCGGCGGGGAAGGAGATTCCGCGCTTTTGCTACCATGAGCGGCTGAGCATCGCCGGCAATTGCCGCATGTGCCTGGTCGAGGTGAAGCCGGGGCCACCCAAGCCGCAGGCGTCGTGCGCGCTGCCTGCGGCGGACGGGCAGGAGATCCGCACCGACAGCGCGATGGTCCGCCACGCGCGCGAGGGGGTGATGGAGTTCCTCCTCATCAACCATCCGCTCGACTGCCCGATCTGCGATCAGGGCGGCGAATGCGATCTCCAGGACCAGAGCCTTGCCTACGGCCGCGGCTATTCGCGCTACGAAGAGAACAAGCGCGCGGTCACCGAGAAATATATGGGGCCGATCATCAAGACGGTCATGACCCGATGCATCCAGTGCACCCGGTGCGTTCGCTTTGCCGAGGAGGTCGCCGGGGTCGAGGACATCGGCGCGCTCTATCGCGGCGAGAATATGCAGATCACCAGCTATCTCGAACGCGCGGTGGCGAGCGAATTGTCGGGCAATGTCGTCGATCTGTGCCCGGTGGGTGCGCTCACGTCGAAGCCCTATGCGTTCGAAGCGCGGCCGTGGGAGCTGACCAAGACCCCCGGCATCGACGTCAGCGACGCGGTCGGCACCAACGTGCGAATCGACAGTCGCGGGCGGCAGGTGCTGCGCGTGCTCCCGCGTATCAACGACGACGTCAACGAAGAGTGGGCGCACGACAAGACCCGCCACCATGTTGACGGCCTCGTCGAGCGCCGGCTCGACCGCCCTTGGGTGCGCGTCGGGGGCGAATTGCAACCGGCGACGTGGGATCAGGCGTTCGCTGCGATCCGCGACGTGAACGCGGGCGCGTCGGTGGCGGCCATCGCCGGCGATCTCGTCGATTGCGAGACGATGTTTGCGGCCAAGGCGCTACTTGGCGCGCTCGGTTCGACGCTGGTCGAAGGGCGGCAGACGGGCCTCAAGTACGACGTGACCAGCCTCTCCGCGGTCAACTTCAACCCGACCATCGCGCGGGTGGAGGAGGCGGATGTGGTGCTGTTGATCGGCACCAACCTCCGTTGGGAGGCGCCGCTCATCAACACGCGCATTCGCAAGGCGGTGTGGAAGCGCCGCGTGCCGGTGTTCGGCGTCGGGGCTCCGGCCGACCAGACCTACGCCGTCGATTGGCTAGGTGAAGACGTGACGCTGCTCGGCAACCTGCCGCAGCATGTCCGCGACGCTTTCGCCAAGGCCGAAAAGCCGCTGGTCATCGTCGGCGGGGCGGGGCTCGCCAAGGCGCACGGCCTCGCGCTTGGTCTGATCGAGAGCCTCGATCTGGTGCGCGACGGCTGGAACGGCTTCGGCGTCGTGCACATGGCGGCGAGCCGGATGGGCGGGCTGATGCTCGGCTATGCGCAGCCGGGCGGAATCGCGGACATCGTCGCAGCGGCGCCGAAGCTGCTGTTCTCGCTCGGCGCGGACGAGGTCGATTATTCGACGTTCACGCACAGCTCCAGAGTCTATGTCGGTCACCACGGCGACAAGGGCGCGGCGGCGGCGGACGTGATCCTGCCCGCGGCGGCGTGGACCGAGAAGCCGGGCACTTACGTCAATACCGAGGGCCGCGTGCAGCGCAGCGAGCGCGCGGTGTTCCCGCCGGGCGACGCGCGCGAGGACTGGGCGATCTTCCGCGC
>CAKZIN010000086.1 GCA_936933955.1 uncultured Sphingopyxis sp.
CCGAGCGCGCGGCGCCTGCCGAGCGGACCGAGGCGCCGCGCCGCCGCATTCCCGCGCGCATCGACAGCGCGCGCGACGATGGACTGCATCGCATCGCCAAGCTGCTCGCCCGTGCCGGAGTCGCCTCCCGCCGCGATATCGAGCGCATGATCGCCGACGGGCGCATCGCGCTCGATGGAGAGGTGGTGACGACGCCCGCCACCCTGCTCGCCGACCTCAAAGGCGTCAGCGTCGACGGCAAGCCGGTGGAGGCACCGGAGGCGGCGCGCCTCTTTCTGTTTCACAAGCCCAACGGCGTGCTGACCGCGGAGCGCGACTTTTCGGGTCGCCCGACGATCTACACGGTGCTGCCCAAGGATCTGCCGCGGCTGATGCCGGTCGGGCGGCTCGACCTCAACACCGAGGGACTGTTGCTGCTCACCAACGACGGCGCGCTGAAACGCGCGCTTGAGCTGCCCTCAAGCGGGGTCGAGCGCACCTATCGCGCGCGCACCTTCGGCGACGTCAGTCAGGCGCAGCTGGAAGAGCTGGCTGAAGGGGTGACGGTCGAGGGCGTGCGCTACGGACGCATCGACGCCAATCTCGAACGGCGCACCGGACGCAACCAGTGGATCGAAATGACCCTGACCGAGGGCAAAAATCGTGAGGTTCGGCGTGTCCTCGAACATCTCGGGCTGCGTGTCGGGCGGCTGATCCGTACGCGCTACGGCCCCTTTACGCTGGGCGAGGCGGCGGCGGGGAGCGTCGCGGAGGTCGCGCCCGCCGCGCTCGGCAAGCTGCTGGCGACGCTCCCCAAAGGGCGCTGACCCCCTGGTGCGCATTATCGCGGGGGAATGGCGCGGGCGGACGCTGGTCGCTCCCGAAGGCGCGGATACCCGCCCGACCTCCGACCGCGCGCGTGAGACGCTGTTCTCGATGCTGGCGAGCCGGCTGGGCGGCTTCAGCGGGCTCGCGGTGGCGGATTTCTTCGCCGGATCGGGGGCGCTTGGCCTCGAAGCGATGTCACGCGGCGCGGCGCGCGTGGCGCTGGTCGAGCGCGACCGTGCGGCGCTGCGCGCGATCGAGCGCAACGTCGCCACGCTCTCGCCGCGCGAAGTAGAGGTCGTCGTGGTGGCAGGCGACGCGCTGCGCGTCGCGCCGCCTTTCCCCTGCCAGCTTATTCTTGCCGACCCGCCCTACCGCACACTTGACTGGGCAGCATTTGCCGCCAGCCTCGTCACGCGCGGTTGGGTCGCTCCCGGTGCGGTGCTGGCGTTCGAAGAGGCGAGCGGAGTGGCGGTTCCTGTCACGTCCTTCGCACGCTTGGCGCAGCGCAAGGTCGGCGCCGCCACCCTCCACCTGTTCCGGGTCGAATAGCCTGCCGACAATGTTCTTGTTGTGTTCGCCACAGCGCGCTAGTCTTCAGCGGTGCACACACCCGTCCCACCACCCCTCTCCGGCCGAGGAGCGCCCTCGAACGCCGCGCCGACTCGCTTCGGGCTGGCGACGCGCGAAGCGGACGGGGATTGGCTCGACGCCGCCGAAGGTGTCGACGGCGCCGCACTGAAACTACGCACGCAGGTTACGTTCGAACGCCCACGCACAATCATCGCGCGAAACAGTTCGCCTGACATCGGATTCGACCGCTCGATCAACCCCTATCGTGGCTGCGAGCATGGCTGCATCTATTGCTACGCGCGCCCGACTCACGCCTTTCACGACCTGTCGCCGGGGCTAGACTTCGAGTCGAAGCTGTTCGCGAAGCCGGACGCGGCGGAGCTTCTTCGCAAGGAGCTGGCCAAACTTGGCTACGTAGCCGCGCCGATTGCCATCGGCACCAACACCGACGGCTACCAGCCGATAGAACGCGAACATCGCATCACCCGCTCGGTGATCGAGGTGCTGAGCGAGCTTGGCCACCCGCTCATCATCACCACCAAATCCGACCGTCTGCTGCGCGATACCGACCTCCTCTCCGACATGGCGCGGCGCGGTTTGCTGGCGGTGGCGATATCGGTGACGACGCTTGATCCCGCCATCGCGCGCACACTCGAGCCCCGTGCAGCGCACCCCCAGCGCCGCCTCGCCGCGGTGAAGGCGCTGAGTGAGGTCGGGGTGCCGGTGCAGGTCAACGTCTCCCCCATCATCCCCGCGGTGACCGACCATGAGATCGAGGCAATCGTCGCCGCGGCGGCCGACAACGGCGCCTATCGCGCGTCTTACATCGTGCTGCGCCTGCCGTTGGAGGTGGCGCCGCTTTTCCGCGAATGGCTCGCGGCACATTTTCCCGATCGCGCGGAGAAGGTCATGCACATCGTTAAGGCGATGCGCGGGGGACGCGACAACGACCCCAACTTCGGCTCGCGCATGAAGGGCGAGGGCGTGTGGGCGGAGCTGATCCGCGCACGTTTTCGCCGCGCCGTTCGCGCTCACGGCCTCGACGTGCCCTATGCCGACCTACGCTGCGACCTGTTCCGCCCGCCGCCGCGCGACGGTCAGCTGAGCCTGCTGTGATGGGCTAAAGCGCGCGCACCGCGACGCTCTGTTCGATGAGCTCCGCGCTTCCGAAAATGGTCATGAACGAGGCGTCGATCGCGTCGCGGGTGTGCGCGATGCGGACCAGCGCCTCCTCCGGCGCCATCCCTGTCGCGTCGATCAAGCGCCACGCTCCGTCGAGGTACACCTCTGCTACCGCGTGGAAATCCGGCGGGTTGAGTTGCCAGGCGTAGGCGGACACGAAGCGAGCGGGCACATTCGCCGCGCGCGCGAAGGCGATCATCAGATGCGCATAATCGCGGCAGACGCCTTCGCGGGTGAGGAAGCTGTCCTCCGCGGTCGTGTTCCAGTCGCTCGACTGGACGTAGCTCATATGCGCGCGGATCCAGTCGCGCATGGCGGCGATGGTCGACCCGTCGGCGACGACGCCCGGAGCGATGCCGAACAGGTCGGCAACCGCCGCCCCGAACCGCTGCGGCGTGCAATAGCGGCTGGCAAGCAGGAACGGAGCGACCTCCGCCGGGAGCGCGCCCAGCGGCGTCGCGGGCAACTCCTCCAGTGCGTGGCGGGGCCGCGTCACCTCGACCACCGCGCGGTAGCTGAGCGACAGCCGCCCCGCCCCCGCATCGTACCAGCGATAGCGCGCGAGATCGTGGACGTCAGCCGCAGGAGCCAGCGTCACGCCACTAATCGTCAGCGCCTCCTCGACCACCCGCTGGCACCGCCCATCGAGCGCTTCGACCGCGAACAACACGCTCGCCGCCATCGGGAAGTCGTATTCCAGCGCAACCTCGACCGCGAGGGAGCGTGTCAGATCAGACGACAAGTTGGCGCGCCTCCAGCGTGTAGAGGTCGCCCGCGCCCGCCATTGCCCCGGTCTTGCGTCCCAGCGCCTCGGGCACGATCCGATCGAGGAAGAAGCGCGCTGCAGCGCGTTTGGTCGCGGCGAAGTCGGGGTCGACGTCGGCGCCCGCTTCGAGCGCGTCGAGCTGCACCTTGAGCTGCCAGCCTGCCACCGCCACCGCGCACATGGCGAGGAAGTCGACGCTCCCCGCCAGCCGATCGTCGACGCTTGCGCCACGCATCCAGCCCGCAACCTCCGCGCAGGCGTCCGCCAGCGCGGTGAGCGCCGCCTCTCGCCCCGCCCCGGCGCGCACGTCGGCGATCAGCGCATCGAGCGCCGCGCCGTTGCCGAGGCTGAGCTTGCGCCCAACCAGGTCCGCTGCCTGAATGCCGTTAGTACCTTCGTAAATCGGCGCGATGCGGGCGTCGCGATAGTGCTGCGCGGCACCGGTCTCCTCGATGAAGCCCATGCCGCCGTGCACCTGCACCCCGATGCTGGCGACCTCGCAGCCGATGTCGGTGCACCAAGCCTTGGAGAGCGGGATCAGCACATCTGCGCGCATCGCTGCATCAGCATCGCCCAGCGCGCCGCGGTCGATCTGCGCGGCGTTGTAGTAGACGAGCGCCCGCGCCCCCTGGGTCAGCGCCTGCATCCGGAGCAACATGCGGCGAACGTCGGGATGCTCGGCGATCAGCACCGGGCCGCTCGCGGGGTCGCTGGCGCGCGCGCTCTGACGGCGTTCGAGAGCATAGTCCAACGCCTGCTGCGTCGCTCGCTCCGCAATCTGCACGCCCTGGTTGCCGACCAGCAGACGCGCCGCGTTCATCATCACGAACATGGCGCGCATGCCGCCATATTCCGCGCCGATGAGCTCACCCAGACACTCGCCATCCTCGCCGAAGCTCATCACGCAGGTCGGCGAATTGTGGATGCCGAGCTTGTGCTCGATCGACCGGCACGCAACCCCGTTGGGGAGCGAAGGGCGCCCGTCCGCATCCAGCCGAAGCTTGGGCACCAGAAACAGCGATATGCCCTTGGTTCCGACCGGCGCACCCGGCGTCCTTGCAAGCACGAGGTGCACGATGTTGTCGGTCAGGTCGTGCTCGCCGAAGGTGATGTAAATCTTTTGCCCGGTGATGCGGTAGAGGCCGGCGTGCTCCCCGTCCTCGACAGGCTCCGCTCGGGTGGTGAGCGCACCCACGTCCGAGCCCGCCTGCGGCTCGGTGAGGTTCATCGTCCCGTTCCACTCGCCGCTGACGAGCTTCGGCAGCCACAGCGCCTTCTGCGCGTCGCTGCCGTAAGCCATCAGCGCGTGGATTGCGCCGGGCGTGAGGATGTTGATCAGCGTCAGCCCCATGTTTGCGGTGCCGAGGCTTTCGATCACTGCATTGGCAAGGCTGAAGGGGAGCCCCTGGCCGCCATACTCCACCGGCCCGTCGAGCGCGGTCCACCCGCCCTCGGCGCAGGCGCGATAGGCTTCGCGAAAGCCCGGCGGCATGGTCACGCGCCCGGCTTCCCACCTGGGCGGATTGACGTCGCCCCGGCGATTGAGCGGCGCATATTCGCCCGCGGCAAGCTGGCCGATGCCTTCGAGGATGGCGTCGACCATGTCCGGCGTCGCTTCCGCGAACCGTTCGCTCTGCGCAAGCTCCACGATGCGAGCGACATGATCGAGCACGAAGCGCTGCTCGCGGACCTGGGGGCGGAAAGCCATGCGGGAAAGCCTCGGTTGGTGGGAAAGGATCGCTGCGACCTAGCCCGACACGGCGCGGCACTCAAACGGCTTCGCATCGCGCGCGCAGCGAGTTAGGGGCGGCGGCGTGAGTGTCCCGCGCATCCTCCCCGCCAACGGCTCGGGCATCGCCGCAGCCGCCGCCGCGATCGCCTCGGGCGGGATCGTCGCGGTGCCGACGGAGACGGTGTACGGCCTCGCCGCCGACGCGCGCGATGCGAAGGCGGTGGGGCGCATATATGCGGCAAAGGGTCGCCCGGACTTCAACCCGCTGATCGTGCACGTCACCGACACGGAGGCGGCGGAGCGGGTGGCGCATTTCGACGCGCTCAGCCGTTCGCTGGCCGATGCATTCTGGCCAGGGCCGCTGACGCTCGTCCTGCCACTGCGTGAGGATGCCGGCGTCGCCTCGATCGTCACTGCAGGACTCCCGACCGTCGCGCTGCGCGTCAGCGCGCACCCGGTGATGCAGGCGCTCCTACGCGAGAGTGACGCACCGCTCGCCGCGCCCTCCGCCAATGCGAGCGGCGGCGTCAGCCCCACGCGAGCGGAGCATGTTGCAACCTCTTTGCGTGGGCGTGTGCCGCTGATCCTAGACGGCGGAGCGTGCGCTGCCGGCGTTGAATCGACCATCGTCGCGAGCGACGGGGCGCTGCTGCGCGTTCTGCGTGAAGGCCCGATCACCCGCGAGCAACTGAGCGCCGTCGCGGGCGTCGACGTAGCCGGGGCGGACGAGAGACGGGGAGTTGTCGCGCCTGGCATGCTCGCACGGCACTACGCCCCTGGCAAGCCCCTCCGCCTTGGCGCAGAGCAGCCCGACGCAAATGAGTTCTGGATCAGTTTTGCTCGTTCGGAGGGTGACTTCCGCCTGAGCGAGAGCGGCGATCTGACCCAGGCAGCCGCGCGGCTCTACGACGCGTTGCACGCCGCGGCAGCGAGCGCTCGCCCGCGGATCGCGGTCTCACCAATACCGCGACATGGGCTCGGCACGGCGATCAATGACCGCCTCAGGCGAGCTGCAGCAGACAAAGAGCGAATGCGTCCGCTAACCTAGCGCACGGGCCAGTCGCGCAACTCCGCGATCTCCGCCGCAAGCTGTTCCGCACGGGTGCAAGCACCTGCGTCTCCGCCCTCGCAGCGGCGTGCCTGCCGCGCGCGGTCGCGTTCGAGGCGGCCGATTTGCGCCTCCCGCTCGCGCACTCGCCGCCCGAGATTGCGGTCGGCTTCCGACTGGCTCGTCGTCGTCCAGTCCACCACCTGCCCCACCGCGCGCACCGGCGCGGTGATGATGTTGGCTGCGGTCGAGAGGCAGCCGCCGAGCAGCAATGCCGCTGGCGCAATCAGGAGAATGGAGGCGCGCATCGTTGCGGTTATCTCCCCACCGCATGACCGGTCGGTGAACATGACCTGCGCGCGCGACGAAGCGACCTCATTGCGCGAGCAACGCCGGAAGCGACCGGCGCAGCCCCGCACCGATGCCGCTGCGCGACAGCCCGACCGCGACGTTCGCTTCGACGTAGCCCTGATGCGAACCGCAGTCGAAGCGTTGCCCGTCAAAGGTGACCGCGTGGAACGGCTCGCGCCCGATCATCGCGGCCATCGCGTCGGTAAGTTGGATCTCCCCACCCGCGCCGCGCGGGACGTCGGGCAGCGCGCGCATCACGCCCGGCGACAGGATGTAACGCCCGGATACGATAAGGTTGGAGGGCGCGCTTTCGACCGGCGGCTTTTCGACCAGCCCGCGTACTTGCGTCAGCGCACCGCTCGCTTCGCCCGGGTCGATGACGCCATAGCTCGACACAGCCTCACGCGGGACCTCGAGCACGGAGATGAGGTTGCCGCCGACCTGCGCGTGGGCGTCGACCATCTGCTTGAGGCACCCCGGCGAGCCCCACATAAACTCGTCGGGCAGCAGCACGGCAAAGGGTTCGTCCCCGACGATCTCCGCCGCGCAGCCCACTGCGTGACCGAGCCCGAGCGGTTCCTGCTGGCGGACGAACACAGCCGCGCCGGGCGCTAAGCGGGAGCCCTCCAGCACGTCCAGCGATTTGCCCCGCGCGGCCATCGTGCTTTCGAGCTCGAACGCGATGTCGAAGTGATCCTCGATCACCCCCTTGCCGCGCCCGGTGACGAAGATCAGCTGCTCGATCCCCGCCTCGATCGCTTCGTCGACCGCATATTGGATCAACGGGCGGTCGACGATCGGCAGCATCTCCTTGGGCACGACCTTGGTCGCGGGGAGGAACCGCGTGCCGAGCCCCGCCACCGGAAACACCGCCTTGCGCACGCGCTGCGGCGTAGCGCCCTCGATCACGAGCCCACCGTCAGCTTGTCGGAGTGCGCCTTGTTGAGCTTGGCGAGCTTGGGCGGGATCACCGCGAGGCAATAGCCGTTGCGCTGCCCCTCCCCGGCCCAATAGTCCTGATGATAGTCCTCCGCGGGCCACCAATCGCCGCGTTCGATCGTGGTGACGATCGGTTGGGCATGGTCCGCCTGCGCCCGCGCGATCGCAGCGCGCGCCTCCGCTTCCTGCTCGGCCGAGAGCGGAAAGATCGCCGTGCGATACTGCGTGCCGACGTCGTTCCCTTGCCGGTTGAGCTGGGTCGGGTCGTGCGTCGCGAAATGCACATCGAGGAGGTCGCCGTAACCGATCTCCGCCGGATCAAATTCGATGCGGATCGCTTCCGCGTGGCCTGTCGAGCCGCTGCACACCGCCTTGTAGGTCGGCTTGGGAACGGTGCCGCCGATATAGCCGCTCTCGACGCTCTTCACGCCGCGCAGGCGCTTGAACACCGCTTCGGTGCACCAGAAGCAGCCGCCCGCGAAGATGGCGACGTCGCCGCCCGATAAATGGTTCATACTGAAAGGTTCCGTCGTGTCAGAGGGATGGCGAGGCGGAGGGCGCGGCCTGTTCCGCCGTCGGTAAAGGCTGCGGAAAGATGTCGTCGGCACTCCCACTCTTGCGGTCGAGCAGCGGCGGACGCGCGCGCGGGTCACGCGCCAGAGCGGCGCGCATGCTCGCGACCTCCGCCTGCACTGCCGCCACGCGCTCGCGCCATGGCGAATGGGTGCGGCCAAACGGGTGCGGGCTGTCGTTGTCGGGTCCGAACCGCTCCCAAAAACTGATCGGCGCCTGCGGGTTGAAGCCGCTCAGCTGCAGGATCCACACCGACAGCCGATCGGCCTCCTCCTCCATCTGGCGGGAGAGACGGGTGTAGCGGCCGAGGTAGCGGCGATAGTCGCGTGGCGTCCCGGAATCCTCTGTGCGGGCGCGATGCCGCAGGATGTTGTGGCCAAGCTCGTGCGCGATCACCGCGGCGAGTTCATCGTCGCTGGCATCCGTGAACTGGCTCATGCCAGCGGTCACCTGGACGATCTCCCCGTCGGCATAGGCCTGGGGGTCGTCCTCAGTCATCACCTCGAACCGCGTCTTGCAGGCAGGCGCGCCGTTGAGGCTCACCGTTCTGCGCGCGCCATCCGCACCGATCAGTTCGACATCGACGACCCCTCGCTCACCCAGCGCGCCGTCGATGACACGTTCGGAATTGGCGAGCGCCATGCGCTGTTCGCCATCGAAGTTGACGGTCAGCGGCGCCTGTCCGGCGATGGTGGCGATCCCCATGCCCGCGCGCACCCCCGCTCGCTCCGCCGCGCCGCCCGGCGCGACCGCCGCCACGAACAGAGAGGCACCCGGCGGGATACGCCACGCGCTCCGCACATTCTGGCGGATCGCCTTGCGGTACTGCCCCAGCTCCCCCAGCGTCCAGCCGAGCGAGGGCGAGGCATCGCACCACCCGGCTCGCGAAGTCGCCATGGACAGCCGATGCCCGACGCGAATGACGCGCTCTTCCATCTTGCCGAGCCCGGCGAGACGCTCGTCGAGGGACGCCGCGGCACGCTCGGCGCGCGACTGTGCGTGCGCTGGCAGTGCAATTGCGGCGAGCGCCGACGCCACTAACAGCGGCGCGGGTCGGCGAAGAAGACGTTTCACCATCACTACACCCCCTCCCGCGTGGCTTCGACCTCCGCGCGCAAGGCCTTGCGGTCGAGCTTGCCGATCATCGTCTTGGGCAGTTCCTCGCGCACCACCACGCGGTCGACCTTCTCATGCTTGCCGAGCTGGCCGTTGAGCCAGTCGCGAAGCACCTCGCCGGTGCAGTCGTGCGCATCGTCCTCGAGCGTCACATAGGCGCGTGGGACCTCGCCGCGATAGGGGTCGGGCACCCCCAGAACGATCGCTTC
Source organism: uncultured Sphingopyxis sp. (assembly GCA_936933955.1). Classification (GTDB taxonomy): domain Bacteria; phylum Pseudomonadota; class Alphaproteobacteria; order Sphingomonadales; family Sphingomonadaceae; genus Sphingopyxis. The sequence continues at coordinate 9,294 of CAKZIN010000086.1, forward strand.
CTTGATGCCCGCGCGGCGGCGGATGACCGCTTCGATCGTGCTCGGGTAGACCTTGAATCCGCCCACCGCGATCATGTCCTTGAGGCGGTCGACGATGCGGATGTAGCCGTCCTCGTCGATCGAGGCGACGTCGCCGGTGCGCAGCCAGCCATCGCTGGTGAAGCTGTCGCCATCGGCGTCCGGGCGGTTCCAGTAGCCCTGCATGATCTGCGGACCCTTCACCAGCAGCTCGCCCGGCTCCCCCGCGGCCGCCGGTCGCTCGCTGTCGTCCCGATCGGCGAGCCGGAGGCGCGTGCCCGGGAGCGGCTGGCCGATCGTCCCCGGCTTGCCCCCGGTCGCATAGGGATTGACCGAGACCACCCCGCTGCTTTCGGTAAGGCCATAGCCCTCCACCACCGTCGCCTGCGTCGCGGCCTCGAACTTCGCCTTGAGCTCGGGTGGCATCGGCGCGCCGCCCGAAATGCAGACGCGCAGGCTCGAAAAGTCGGTGCGGGCGATGTCGGGATGATCGAGCAGCGCCTGATACATCGTCGGCACCCCCGGCAGCGCCGTCGCCCTGGTCCGCGCGATCGCGGCGAGCGTCGCCTTCGCCTCGAACCGCGGAAGCATGACGATGCGGCCGCCGTTCAGCACCGTACGGTTCAGCACGCAGGTGTTTGCGAACACGTGAAAGAATGGCAGCACGCCGACGATGCGATCGTCCATCGCCCGGTCGGGGTCGATCGCACAAACCTGGGCCGCGTTGATCGACAGGTTGGCGTGGCTCAACCGCGCACCCTTGGGCGTCCCCGTCGTGCCGCCGGTATATTGGATGAGCGCGACGTCGTCGGTCGCAACGTCGACCTTCGCATAGCGCCCGTCGTTGTCGATCAGCGCCGAAAAACGCCGCACGCGCGGGTCGTCGGGGATCGACGTCACCTCCCGTGACTTCAGATAGTGGAACACCGCGCGCTTAACCCCGCCAAGCCCGCCGGCGACCGAGCCCACCACCAGATGGTCGAGCGAGCTTTGCTCCAGCACCTTGAGCGCGGTCGGCAACAGCGCCTTGGCCGAGAGGGTGATCAGCAGCCGCGTGCCCGAATCCTCGACCTGATGCGACAGCTCGGCGACGGTGTAGAGCGGTGAGAAATTGACCACCGTCGCTCCCGCAAGCAGCGCGCCGTAATAAGCGGCGACATAGTGCGGGACGTTGGGAAGGAAGAGCCCAACCCGATCGCCCTTTTCGATGCCAAGTTGCTGCAGCCCCTTGGCGACCTTGCGCGCAGCCTCGGCGACCTCGGCATAGCGGTAGTTGCGTCCGTAGAAATCGAGCATCGCGCGCGAGCCGTGCCGCGCGGCAGATCGTTCGAACATCGCACCCAGCGCCATCGCCTCAAAGCGCTCATCCCAACGGCCGGGGTGGTCGAACCGCGCCTGATAGTCGTAGTCGTGCCAGGTGCGGAGTTCTTCGGCAAAGCCGTCGGTGCTCGTTTCCATCTCTCTCATTTCGTTGGCGGCGGACGGGAGAATGCCGCGTGAACACGAGATAGCGGTGCCGTGCGCGCTGGCAAGCGCTACCCGCGCGGATGCGCGCTCGCGTAGACGTCGAGCAGCCACGCCGTATCAACGCCCGCATAGACCTGCGTCGAGCGCAGACTTGCGTGCCCCAGCAGCTCCTGAAGACTGCGCAGGTCGGCTCCCCGCGCGAGGAGGTGCGTCGCAAAGCTATGGCGCAGCGCATGGGGCGTCGCGCTGCGGTCAAGGCCGAGCGATGCGCGCGCCTGCCGCACCGCGCGCCGGACCAGCGACGCGTCGAGCCGTCCACCCTTTGCGCCGCGGAACAGCGGCTCGTCGGCGCGCATTTCGAAGGGCGCGGCGGCGGCGTAAGCGGCAATCGCCTCGCGCACCACGGGCAGCAGCGGCACGACGCGCGTCTTGCCGCGCTTGCCGGTGACGCGAAGCAGCTCGCCGGCGCCCAGCGCGTCGCCGTTGAGCGCCAACGCCTCCGCCACGCGCAGTCCGGAGCCGTAGAGCAGCAGCACGACAGCCAGATCGCGCGCGCCGATCCACGGTTCGCTCGCATTGCCCTCCGCCAGTTCAGCGAGTGCGCGAATGTCGAGGGACGCGACCGGGCGGGGGAGGCCGCGCTTGACCTTGGGCCCGCGCACCGCGGGTAGCGCCTCGCCCTCGCCGCGCACGAAGCGTAGGAAGCCGCGCACCGCCGAAAGCTCGCGCGCGGCGGAGGATGGGGCCAGCCCCTCCGCCCGCCGATGCGCCAGGAACGCGCGCAGCGTGGGCGCGTCGATCGCCTGCAGCCGCGTCTCGCCGGGCGGCTCTCCGTCATACCTCGCGAGAAAGTCGACCAGCCGCTCCGCCGCCGGGACATAGGCGCGCACCGTATGCGGGGAGCGACGCTGTTCCAGTGCCAGCCGATCGCGCCAGCGTGAGATCAGCGACGTCACGACGCGCTCTCCACGACGTGACGCTCCCCCGCGCCCACCGCCACGACTTCGCCCAATATATGATCCAGCAGCAGCCGCCCTGCCCGCCGCACGCGCAGCCGATCGCCGCTCCGCTCTACCATGCCGAGCTTTGACAGCCGCTCCACGGCCGGCTGATCGACCAGCGCGTCGACCGGCACCCCGGTCAGCGCCCCGATCCGGTCGAGGTCGACGCCTTCGACGAGCCGCAGTCCCATCAGCAGCGCCTCGCTGGCGCGGGTGGCGGGGGCGAGCGAGGTGCGCTCCTTGATGCCGTGCCCACACTGCTCGACCGCCGCCAACCAATTCTCGGGCTTGCGATGCCGCACGCGCGCTTCGCCAAGCGCGCGTCCGTGCGCGCCGGGGCCGATCGCGAGATGGTCGTCATAGCGCCAATAGTGGAGGTTGTGGCGGCTCTCGCACCCCGGAATTGCGTGGTTGGAGGTCTCATAGGCGGGCCGCCCCGCCGCCGCCGTCATCGCGTCGGTCGCGTCGTACATGTCCGCCGCAAGCTCTTCGTCGGGCAGTTGCAACATGCCCTTTGCAGCGAGGGTCGCAAAGCGCGTGCCCGGCTCTATAGTAAGCTGGTAGATCGAGATATGCTCGGTGCCGAAGGCGAGGCCGCGGGCGAGCTCCACCTGCCATTGCGCCAGCGACTGTCCCGGCCGCGCGGAGATGAGGTCGATGCTCACCCGCGCGAAATGGCGCTGCGCGACATCGAGCGCGGCAAGGCTCTCGTCCAGCCGATGCGCGCGACCGAGAAAGGTCAGCGCGGCATCGTCGAGCGCCTGCAACCCGAGCGATACGCGATTGACCCCCGCCGCGGCGAGATCGGCAAAGGCGGCGGCCTCGACCGAACTGGGGTTAGCCTCCAGCGTAATTTCGGCCTCGGCCGCGAGCTCGAAATGGCGCCCCGCCGCGTCGATCAGCGCGGCGACCGTCGCGGGGGGCATTAGCGAAGGCGTGCCGCCACCGAAGAAAATGCTGTCGACCGGACGTCGCTCAGCAAAGCGGGCGGCCTCATGCGCCAAGTCCGCCAGCAGCGCGTTGCGCCAAGCTTCCTGGTCGACGCTCGCACGGACGTGGCTGTTGAAGTCGCAGTAGGGGCATTTCGCGACACAGAATGGCCAGTGGATGTAGAGGGCGAGCGGGGTGGTCACGCCCCCGCTCTACCCTCTGCGACCCAGTCGCGTCATGCTGAACTTTGGTGGGCGATACCCGTCAGGCGACGACAAACTGTTCGGGCGCCAGCTCCATCAACGCGTCCGCCCCCGCCTCGATCTCACGGCGCAGCGCGCCGGCCTGCGGCATCACCCGCTCGGCGAAGAAGCGCGCCGTCGTGAGCTTGGCGTTATAGAATGAAGCGTCGCCTCCGCCCGCGGTGAGGGCGGAGCTCGCGGCCTTGGCCATGCGCAGCCACATCAGCCCGAGCGCGACGATGCCCATGATGTGCATGTATGGATGCGCGCCCGCGCCGACGTGGTTGGGATTGGCCATGCCGTTCTGCATGAACCACATCGTCGCCCCCTTGAGCTCGCCATTGGCCCTCTCGAGCCGCGTCGCGAAGTCGGCAAGCTTCGCGTCGCCCTTGGCCTCAGCAGCTTCGGCGTCGACGAGCGCGAAGAAGGCCTGGATTGCGCGGCCGCCGTTCTGCGCGAGCTTGCGCCCGACGAGGTCCATCGCCTGCACGCCGTTCGCGCCTTCGTAGATCATGGTGATCCGCGCATCGCGCACGAACTGGCTCATGCCCCATTCTTCGATGTAGCCGTGCCCGCCGAGCACCTGCTGCGCATCGGTGGCGATGGCGTAGCCCATGTCGGTGCCATAGCCCTTGATCACCGGGGTGAGCAGGCTGATGAGGTCGTCCGCCGCCTGGCGCTCCTCCTCCGTCGCCGCGTGGTGGGTGAGGTCGACCTGCAACCCGCCCCACAGGCACAGCGCGCGCAGCCCCTCCGTCACCGCCTTCGCGCGCATCAGCATGCGGCGGATGTCGGGGTGAACGAACAGCGGATCGGCCTTGGCCTCGGGGTCCTTGGGACCGGTGAGCGCGCGGCCCTGCCGCCGGTCTTGCGCATAGGCGACCGCGTTCTGATAGGCCGCGTCGCCCTGGGCGAGGCCCTGGATGCCGACGCCCAGCCGCGCCGCGTTCATCATGATGAACATCGCCGCAAGGCCCTTATTCTCTTCGCCGACCAGGTAACCCGTCGCGCCATCATAGTTCATGACGCACGTCGAGTTGCCGTGGATGCCCATCTTATGTTCGATGGAACCGCAGCTGACGCCGTTCCGCTCACCAAGGGTTCCGTCGTCGTTGACGAGGAACTTCGGGACGATGAACAGGCTGATGCCTTTGACCGTGTCGGGCGCGTCAGGCGTCTTGGCGAGGACGAGGTGCACAATGTTTTCGGTGAGGTCATGCTCCCCTGAGGAGATGAAGATCTTCGTCCCCGTCACCGCATAGCTGCCGTCGCCGTTCGGCACCGCACGCGTGCGAATGAGGCCGAGGTCGGTGCCGCAATGCGGCTCGGTGAGGTTCATCGTGCCACCCCATTTGCACGACCCCATCGACGGCACATATTTCGCCTTCTGCTCGTCGGACCCCTTGGCGAGGATCGCGGCGACCGCCCCTTGGGTCAGTCCCGGGTACATCGCGAAGGCCTGGTTGGCGGCGTTGGCGAACTCCTCCATCACACAGCCGACGACGTGCGGCATCGCCTGCCCGCCGAACTCCTCCGGCAGGGTGAGCAACGGCCAGCCGCCTTCGACATACTGGTCGAACGCCGCCTTGAACCCGGTGGGGGTGGTGACGCTGCCGTCGGCGTGGCGGGTGCAGCCTTCACGGTCGCCGACCGCGTTGAGCGGCGCGAGCACGTCGTTGCAGAAACGGGCACCTTCGCCGATCACCGCCTCGACCATGTCGGGGCTCGCCGCTGCAAACCCGGGAAGGTTCGAGTAGCGTTCGAGCCCGATCACCTCGTTGAGGATGAACATGGTGTCGGTGACGGGGGCCTTGTAGCTCGGCATCGAAATGTCCTTGGTGGCGGTGGGTTAGGAGAGCAACGCCCGACCTTGCGTCGGGTCGCCTGAAATTCTCAGTGTTTGTCGCGGGCGGAGCGCACAATCTCGATGAATTGTTCGAGCTCGTCGATCGAGCTGTCGATGTCGGCGCGCTGCGCTTTGAGAAAATCGATACGTTCGCGGCAGCGGTCGATCGTGACCTCACGCTGCGTACGACGATCGTCCCCCAGGTCGTAAAGGTCGATCATCTCGCGGATCGCGGCGAGACTGAAGCCGACCCGCTTCGCACGCAGGATCCACGCCAGCCGCGCGCGGTCACGCTTGGAATAGATGCGCGCCACGCCGCGCCGCGCCGGCGCGATCAGCCCTTCGTCCTCGTAAAAGCGAAGCGCGCGAGCGGTAACGCCGAATTCGGCGCTAAGATCGGTGATGGAGTAATGCTCGCGCCCCTCCGCATCGATCGTGTCGATATGCGTCTGGCCATATTCGCTCGCCATGACGTACCGCTAGTTTCCGTTGACGTGAACGTCAATCGGCAAGCAGTGCCCCGCTCTCATCAACCCGTCGGTAGAAACAGCTCCGAGCGCCAGTATGGCAGGCCGGCCCGGCCGGATCGACCTTGAGCCAGAGCGCATCCTGATCGCAATCGACGCGCACTTCGAGCACACGCAATATGTTGCCCGAAGTCTCACCCTTGCGCCACAGCCGCTGACGGCTGCGCGAAAAGAATACCGCCTCTCCGCTCGAGCGAGTCGCATCGAGAGCGGCGGCGTTCATATGCGCGACCATCAGCAGCTCCCCCGAACGCGCGTCGGTAACGACAGCGGTGACGAGCCCCGCGGCGTCCCAATTTGGCGAAAAAGGCGCGGCGCGATCATCGGGTTGCATAGGCGTCTGGTGCGCAGCGTAGGCGGTGGGGTCAAGTACTGGCTGCAGCCCCGCTTCGGCTCCGATCATGCGGCGGGGGCGACAATGCCCGCGGAGCACCCTATATGCCGCCCCGCCCCCTTCCCTGCCGATTCCCGGACGCGCCATCATGCTGACGACGCACCCTTTCGACGACGACAAGCTGCGCGAGGAGTGCGGCGTGTTCGGCGTCTTTGGTAACCCTTCCGCCAGCGCGATGACCGCTCTGGGTCTTCACGCGCTGCAACATCGCGGACAGGAGGCGGCGGGGATCGTCAGCTTCGACGGCGCGGAATTCCACGCGCATCGCGCGATGGGGCATGTCGCGGGCAACTTCGACCGCGGCCCGGTGATCGACGCGCTGTCGGGGACGAGCGCTGTCGGCCACGTACGCTATTCGACCACCGGCGCGTCCGCGCTGCGCAACGTCCAGCCGCTGTTCGCCGACCTGTCATCCGGGGGCTTCGCGGTCGCGCACAATGGCAATCTCACTAACGCCGCGGCGCTGCGTCGTCAGCTGGTTCGGCGCGGTTCGATCTTTCAGTCAACCAGCGACACCGAGTGCATCATCCACCTCGTCGCGACGTCGGGCTATCGAACGCTCATCGACCGCTTCATCGACGCTCTTCGCCAGATCGAGGGCGCCTATTCGCTGATCTGCCTGACGGCCGAGGGCATGATCGCCTGTCGCGACCCGCTCGGCGTGCGCCCGCTTGTGATGGGCAAGCTTGGCGACGCGGTCTTGTTCGCGTCGGAGACGGTGGCCTTCGACGTCGTCGGCGCCGAATATGTCCGCGATGTCGAGCCGGGCGAGCTGATCATCGTCACCGAGGGCGAGGTGCGCTCGCATCACCCCTTCGCGAGCTTCCAGCCGCGGCCCTGCATCTTCGAGCACGTCTATTTCTCGCGCCCGGATTCGATCGTCGATGGCACCAGCGTTTACGCCGTGCGCAAGGCGATCGGCGCCGAACTGGCGATGGAGTCGCCGGTGGAGGCCGACATCGTCATCCCCGTGCCCGACAGCGGCACCCCCGCGGCGATCGGCTTTGCGCAGGCGAGTGGCATCCCGTTTGAGCTCGGCATCATCCGCTCGCACTATATCGGCCGGACCTTCATCCAGCCCGGCGAGCAAGTCCGGCACCTGGGCGTGAAGCTCAAGCACAACGCCAACCGCGCGCTGGTGGCGGGCAAGCGCATCGTCCTCATCGACGATTCGATCGTGCGCGGCACCACCAGCCTCAAGATCGTGCAGATGATGCGCGATGCGGGCGCGGCGGAGGTGCACATGCGCATCGCCAGCCCGCCGACGCGCCACAGCTGTTATTACGGCGTCGACACGCCCGAACGCTCTAAGCTGCTCGCGGCGGTGCACAGCCTGGAAGAAATGAAGACCTACATCCAGGCCGACAGCCTTGCCTTCCTCTCGATCGACGGTCTCTATCGCGCGGTGGGGGAAGCGGGGCGCGATCCCGCGTGCCCGCGACATTGCGATGCCTGCTTCACCGGCGATTATCCGACGCGGCTCACCGATCAGGATGAGTTGGGCGAGACCGACCAGCTCGCTCTAATCGCGGAGCGCGTCGCCGGATGAGCGCCGATCTGTCGGGGCGCATCGCGCTCGTCACCGGCGCGAGCCGCGGCATCGGCGCCGCCACCGCGCAGGCTCTCGCTGCAGCGGGCGCGCACGTCATCCTCGTTGCGCGCAAGACCGAGGATCTGGAGCGTGTTGAGGATGCGATCCACGCTGCAGGTGGCACCGCAACGATCGTTCCCCTCGACATTACCGATGGCGAAGGCGTCTCTCGTCTCGCCGGCGCAGTCGCGCAGCGGTGGGAAAAGCTCGACATATTGCTGCTCAACGCCGCCGGGCTTGGCACCTTGGCGCCACTGGCGTCGTCTGACATGGCAGAGGTCAGTCGGCTCTTCACGCTAAACGTGCTCGCGCAGCACGGGCTGATCGCCGCGTTCGAACCGCTGCTGCGGCGGAGCGAGGCGGGCCGTGTCGTCGCGCTCACCAGCAGCGTCGCGCGCCACCCCCGCGCCTACTGGGGCCCGTATGCCGCGTCGAAGGCGGCGCTGGAGAGCCTCGTCACCACCTTTGGCGAGGAAATGGCGCGCATTTCGAACGTTCGCACCGCCATCGTCGATCCCGGCGCGACGCGTACCACGATGCGCGCCCGCGCCTTTCCGGGCGAGGACGCGCTCGGGGTCAAGGAACCGTCGGTGGTCGCCGATGCGATCGTCGGCGCGCTCGGCCAAGGTTTCGACAGCACCGCCTTCGTCCGCGTCGGGAGCTAGTCCTCGCGCGGAAGCGCCGCGTAGGCTGCGAGCGCCCGCTCACGCGCCTCGCGATGACCAACACGCGGCGGCGGATAGTTCGCTGGGCGCACTCCGGCTGCTTCAGGGTCGTGGATGGCTTCGTCGGGGAGGTGCGCGAGTTCCGGCACCCATTGGCGGATGTAGTCGCCCGCAGCGAACTTCTCCGACTGCCCGATCGGCGCCATAATCCGGCTGAACATGCTGGAATCAACGCCGGTCCCTGCGACCCACTGCCAATTAGTGCTGTTGTTGCCGTAGTCTGCGCAGACAAGGCAGTCCCAGAACCACTCTTCGCCGCGCCGCCAGTCGATCAGCAGATGCTTGATGAGGAAGCTGGCGGTGATCATCCGCACGCGGTTGTGCATCCAGCCGATCGCCCACAACTGGCGCATTCCGGCATCGACGATCGGGTAGCCCGTCTCCCCACGCTGCCAGGCCGCAAGATCGGCCTCCGCCTCCGCCCCCTCACGCCAGCGGAACGCGTCGAAGCGGGGCCTGCCGTTGACCCGCGCATAGTCGGGAAACTGCACAATCAGATTCTGCGCGAAGTCTCGCCAGGCGAGTTCCGAAGCCCACGTCGCGCTGTCCGCCGCGCCCCCTTCGTGCCACGCCCGCGCCGCGCTGATCTCGCCGAAGTGGAGGTGCGGGGAGATCGCGGCGGTGCCGGGCTCCGAGGGTAGGTTGCGCGCAGTCGCATAGGCCGCGACACGGTCACGAAAAAGGTCGAGCCGCGCGGCCGCGCCAGCTTCGCCGGGCTGCCACGTCTCGCGCAGTCCGCCCGCCCAGTCAGGCTTGGTCGGCAGCAAATCCCAATCGTCGAGCCGATCGCTGCGCGGCCATGCCGCCGGTGCTGGCACTATCTCGGGCGCCGGCTGCGGCTTCGACGGCGGCATGCGCGACGACAGCGCGCGCCAGAACGGCGTGTAGATGCGATACGGTCGCCCGCCCGTCTTTACGGTTCCAGGCGGCGCCAGATAGTTGCCGTCGTGCAGCACCAGATCGAGCCGCTCGGCTACCGACGCTTCTGCAGCGCGCCACCAGCTTTCGTAGTGACGCAGCGCATGTACCCGCGTCGCACCGACCTCCGCTGCCACCTCGGCAATCACATCGGCCGACACGCCGCGTCGCAAAATGAGCCGCGACCCCAGCGCCTCAAGCGCCTCGCCGAGCCGCGTCAGACTATGATGCAGCCACCAGCGCGACGCCCCGCCCATCGGCCGCACGCCCGGCCCGACGTCGTCGAGGACGTAGACGGGCACCACCGCCCCCTCGCCCACAGCCGCAAACAGCGCGGCCTGGTCAGCCAACCGCAGGTCGCGCCGCAGCCAGAGGATGGTGGGGGGGCTCGTCACGGCGGCGGCGCCGTCAGGCAATGCGTGGCTGTTTTTCGACCTGCCAGGTCTGGCCCTTTTTGAGCAGCGCGGAAAGGTCGGCGGTCTTGCCTTCGCTCGCCGCGGCGTTCTGCGCGATCAGAGCCGCCTCGAAGGTCGGGCGTGGGTCGTCGTAGAGGACGCCCAGCGCGATCGGAAACTCGCCAAACGGCATGTCGATTAGCATGTTGGCGACCGCGCGATTGGTGACGTCGTGGACGAGGACGCCCGCCCCCTGCCAGTCGCCCTCCACCACATCGACCACCCGCAGCTCGAGCCGGTCGCGGTCGAGGCTCAGTCCCTGCGTGCCCTTGTTGAACACCATCGGCTGGCCGTGGCTGACCCAAAGCTGATGGTGCTGGTTCGCCTTCTCGGTGAAGCCTGCGAAAACGTCGTCATTATAGACGATACAGTTTTGATATATCTCGACAAATGCCGCGCCCTTGTGCGCGTGCGCAGCCTTGAGAACGTTTGGCAATTCCTTGGCGACGTCATAGGCGCGCGCAACGAACCGCGCGCCCGCGCCTAGCGCGAACGCCGCCGCTTGCGCCGGGCGATCCACCGAGCCGTAGGGGGTCGACGGCGTCCGCGTCCCGACCGCGCTGGTGGGCGAATACTGCCCCTTGGTCAACCCGTAGATCTCGTTGTTGAACAGCAAGATCTGGCAGTCGAGATTGCGGCGCAGGATATGAAAGCTGTGGTTGCCCCCGATCGACAGCGCGTCGCCGTCGCCGGTGATGATCCACACGTCGAGCTCCGGATTGGCGAGCTTCACGCCCGTCGCCACCGCCGGCGCACGGCCGTGGATAGTGTGGAAGCCGTAGCTGTTCATGTAGTAGGGGAAGCGCGACGAACAGCCGATACCGCTGACGAACACCGTCTTGGCGGGGTCCGCGCCGATCTCGGGCATGGTGCGCTGCACGGCCTTGAGGATCGCATAGTCGCCGCAGCCCGGGCACCAACGCACCTCCTGATCGGTCTCCCAGTCCTTGGGCGTCGACGCGCGAGCGATGGGGGTCATGTCGTTCATGGGTTCACAGCCTCCGGGCTGGGCAATTGCGTTTCGCTATACTCGACCTCTTCGGGCGCCTCCCCGGTGCGGTCGAGCTGGCGGATCGCCGCCTCGATCTCACCGATGGTAAAGGGCTGACCCGACACCTTGTTGAGCGGCTGCGCGTCGATCAGGTACTGGTCGCGAAGCAGCGTCTTCAGCTGGCCGGTATTCATCTCCGGGACAATGACATGCTCGAAACTCTTGAGCAGCTCGCCCAGGTTTGCAGGTAGCGGCCAGATGTGGCGGATGTGGATGTGCGCCACCGACGCCCCGCGATGCCGCGCGCGCCGCACCGCCTGCGCGATCGGACCGTAGGTCGAACCCCAGCCGACGACGGCAATGCTGTCACCCGCAGCCCCCTGCTCCACCTGCTGATCGGGCACCGCAATGCCGAGCACCTTGTCGCGGCGGATCTCGGTCATCGCCTGGTGGTTGCTCGGCGAATAATCGATATTTCCCGTGCCTGCCGCCTTCTCGATGCCGCCGATGCGGTGCATCAGCCCCGGCGTCCCGGGCTTCACCCAAGGTCGCGCCATCCGCTCGTTGCGCGCGTAGGGGAGAAAGCCGTCCGCGGGCGCCTCGGTCATGAACTGAACCGGGAAGCGTTCGTAGCCGTCGAGGTCGGGCACCTTCCACGGCTCGGCGGCATTGGCGATGTAGCCGTCGGTCAGAAGCATCACCGGGGTCATATATTGGACGGCGATGCGGCACGCCTCGATCGCGCAGTCGAACGCGTCGCCGGGTGAGCGCGCGGCGATGACCGGCAGCGGCGCGTCGCCGTTGCGACCGTACACCGCCTGATAAAGGTCGCTCTGTTCGGTCTTGGTGGGGAGCCCGGTCGACGGCCCGCCGCGCTGCGAATTGACGATGACGAGCGGCAGCTCGGTCATGATCGCCAGCCCCATCGCTTCGGTCTTCAGCGCAATCCCAGGACCCGATGACGACGTGACACCCAGGCTGCCCGCGTAGCTCGCGCCGATGGCGCTGGCGATCGCGGCGATTTCGTCCTCCGCCTGGAAGGTGGTGACGCCATATTCCTTGAGGCCCGACAGGTAATGCAAGATTGAGCTTGCCGGAGTGATCGGATAGCCGCCGAAGAACATCGGCAATTCCGCCAGCTGGGCGCCCGCAACGAGGCCGAGCGCCACCGCTTCGGCCCCGGTCATCGTGCGATAGAGGCCAGGCGCAACCGGCGCAGGAGCGATGTGCGTGCGGTGCAGCTGCCCACCCAGCTCGACCGTTTCGCCATAGGCGTGGCCGGCATTGAGCGCCGCGATGTTGGCCTGCGCAAGCTCCGGCTTCTTGGCGAACTTGCCCTCGAGCCACTGAACGAGCGGCGCGCGATCGCGATCGAACATCCACAGCGCCAGGCCAAGCGTCCACATGTTCTTGCAGCGCAGCGCCTCCTTGTTGCCAAGGCCGAACGGCTTCACCGCCTCCAGCGTGCGCGCGCTGATGTCGATCGGGATCAGATTGTAGGCCGCGAGGCTGCCGTCCTCGAGCGGGTTGGCATCATATTTTGCCTTGTCGAGGTTGCGTTTTGAAAACTCACCGGTGTCGGCGATCACCGTGCCACCCGGCACAAGCGCGCCGAGGTTGGTCTTGAGCGCCGCGGGGTTCATCGCCACCAGCACGTCGGGCGCGTCGCCGGCGGTTTCGATCACGTCCGAACCGAAGTTGATCTGGAACGCCGACACCCCGAACAGAGTCCCCTGCGGCGCGCGGATCTCGGCCGGGAAATCGGGAAAGGTGGCGAGGTCGTTGCCGGTGAGCGCCGTCGACAGCGTGAACTGGCCGCCGGTGAGCTGCATCCCGTCGCCGCTGTCGCCGGCGAAGCGTACCACCACCGACTCCCGCGGGGGACGAGCGTTCGCCTCGGCGGCGGTGATTTCCGTAACGGCGGGAACGGCCTCGGCCATGCAATCAACCTTTTTCCGCAATCTGAACGCAGTTCACATGCTTTAGGCCGCCCGCCGCGGTCGCGCTACGCCAATCTGCTCCGACGCTTGCAAGCTCTCAACCGGCGTGCGAGCACCCCGCTTCGTTCGAAAGCAGAGGGCACCGCCATGGACACCAAGCCGTTCGTTCGCGCCGACGTTCAGGCGTTCCTCGACTTTCTGAACGCGCAGCAGGGTCCGAAAATGCACGAGATGAGCCCTGCGGACGCGCGCATGATGTTCCGCATGATGCGCCCGATCGCGGACGAGGAACCACGTGCGCTCGCGACGGTGCGCGACCTCGTGTGCCCTGGGCCGGCGGGCGATATCCCGCTCCGCCTGTACGACGCGCGGGAGACTCGCGCTGCCGGACCCGTGATGGTCTTTTTCCATGGTGGCGGCTTTGTCATCGGCGACATCGACACGCACGAGCCGTTCTGCACGCGGATGGCGGAGATGCTCGACGTGCCGGTGATCTCGGTCGACTATCGCCTCGCCCCCGAACACCCCTGGCCGGCCGCGCCCGAGGATTGCGAGGCGGTCGCTCGTTGGGTGGCGGGATCACCCGACACGCTGGGCCGGGGCGTCACCGCGCTGTATCTGTCGGGAGACAGCGCGGGCGGCAACCTCAGCATCGTCACGGCCATGGCGCTGCGCGACGACCCGGCGGCGGTGCCGGTCGCGGCGCAGCTCGCCATTTATCCCGCCGCGGACATGGCCAACGAACATCCGAGCTTCAACGACTTCGCAGAGGGCTATTTGCTCACCCGCGACGGGATGGAGTGGTTCGGCCAGGCCTACAGCCCCGACCCCGCGCATCACCACACCTCCCCTGCGCTGCACAGCCAGGCAGGCATACCGCCCACGGTCGTCGTCACCGCAAGCCTCGATCCGATCCGAGACCAGGGGCGTGCCTATGCCGTTCGCCTCGCGCAGGATGGGGTGACGCATATCTTCCGTGAGGCGGCGGGCTCGATCCACGGCTTCGTCCAGCTGCGCAAGGCGATCCCGTCCACAGCCGCCGATATCGACGGCATGATCCTCGCGCTGAAGAGCCTAGCGGATGAAGCCGCGAGCGCCGCTGCGTGAGCTACGACGATCTCCCCTACCGCCCCGGCGTCGGTGCGATGGTCGTAAACGCGGAGGGTCGCGTGTTCGTCGGGCGCCGCATCGACAACAAGGAGCTCGATGCCTGGCAGATGCCGCAGGGCGGCGTGGACATGGGCGAGGATCCCGAGACCGCGCTCTATCGCGAACTCGAGGAGGAGACCGGGATCGCGCGCGAGCATCTCGAGCTCGTCGCCTGCTGCAAGGCGCCTTACGACTACGACATTCCGCATGCGGTCGCGAAGACGCTGTGGGGCGGCAAATATCGCGGCCAACGCCAGCACTGGTATCTGCTGCGCTTCACCGGCCGCGACGCTGACGTCGACATTGAACAGCCGCATCCCGAGTTCAACGCTTGGCGCTGGAGCGCGATGGAGGAACTGCCCGAGCTGATCGTGCCGTTCAAACGTCCGCTCTACGAAGCGCTGGTGGCCGAATTCGGGCCGCTCGCCGTTGCATCGACGAGCGCATCGCGCTGAGCGATCGCGGTGCGCACCGCCGCTTCGAACATTGCGGGCGTCAGCCGCCCGGTGTTCTGATTGTAGCGCGAGCAGTGGTAGCTATCTACCAGCACCATGCCATCGGGCAGCCGGTGCACCGCGCCATGCGCGAACGGGTAAGCGCTGAGCCGCCCGCCCGCGTTGCGCACCGCCGTGTCGTGGGCGATGCGCCCGAGCGCAATCTCGACCCTCAGCGTCGGCAGCGCCGCCCGTTGTGCCGCGTAGAAGGGCGCGCAATTCGCGACCTCGCTCGGCTCGGGCTTGTTGGCGGGGGGCAGGCATTTGACCGAATTGAGGATCGCCACCCCCACCAGCTCAAACCCGTCGTCGGGCTCAGCGCGATAGGTGCCGCGCGCCAGTCCGCAATTGAGCAACGTCTCGAACAGCAGGTCGCCCGCGAAGTCGCCGGTGAACGGCCGTCCGGTGCGATTGGCGCCGTGCTTGCCGGGGGCGAGTCCGACGAAGCCCAGCCAAGCCTCGCGATCCCCGAACGCGGGGACGGGCGCGTTCCACCAGTCCGGATACTCCACGCGCAGCGCCTCGCGCAGCGCCACCAACCGGGGGCAGCGCGGACAGTCGGCGGATGGTTCGTGCTCGGGAACGGGGGTCTGAAAGGGGATCGCGCGTTCCATCCGCTGCGCCTAGGGGAGCTTGCGTGAGCGATGCAAGCATGCGCACCACCCGCTACGCCATCGGGCTCGGTTCGAACCGGCGACACCCGCGCCACGGCCCGCCTGCTGCAGTCCTACGCACTGCGCTATCGGTAATGACCGAGGCAGGGCTGACGGTCGAGGCAAGGTCGCCGACCATCGCTTCCGCGCCGCTCGGTCCGGCGCAGCGCCGCTTCGCCAACGCCGCGGCGATTATCCGCACGACACTGCCGCCCCACGCGCTGCTCCGGCGCCTGAAGCGCATCGAACGCGAGTTCGGACGCCGTCCTGGCCGACGTTGGGGCGACCGTGTCCTCGACCTCGACATTCTGTTGTGGTCGGGCGGGGCTTTGGAGAGCCGCACTCTCGTCATCCCGCACCCCGCCCTCCTCCAGCGACGCTTCGCGCTGGCGCCGCTGGCGGTCGTCGTCCCGCAGTGGCGCATCCCGAGGTCGCCGCGCCACGTCGTCGGCGCGCTCGCGTTGCTGAATAAGCACCCTCTCCGCTCCGCTCGACGCCCCATCGTCGGTTGACTTGACGGCCTGAGACCCTAGGGGAACCGCCGGAGCACGGGCCCTTAGCTCAGTCGGTAGAGCAACTGACTTTTAATCAGTAGGTCGCTGGTTCGAACCCAGCAGGGCTCACCATTTGCTTGGCCTCTCCAGCAAATCCGGACCCGATATTTCGCGACGACCGTGCTGTGGTCATCGCCGGTCGTGGTCGTGCCGACTTTCCCTCAAAGATCAAACGACGGATGGCCTGGTGCGCCGGGAGCGAGGCGGCGAACTCCTCATCTCGGGGCAGGAGCGTTAGACCCGGCAGAGGCAAGATTGACAAAATGTTCGTTATTGGCAGTTTCTATTGATCGGGCACCGCTCCAATAGTGAACGACATTTCTGAGGCACGGGGCGCTGGGTAGAAGCTTGCGAGTGAGGGACTCGATCGAAAACACGACCGATATGAGCGGGGAGTCGTGGGACGCCGTCACGCATCTCCTCTTCGACGTCGGCGGGGTCGACGGTAACGCCCCGACCGGCGAACTGCTGGCCTCTTTTCGCATCGGATCGCTGATCGCGGGTCACGTCAAAGGTGGCGCCCAGTCATTCACTCGTGACGCGGGGGTGATCGCACGTGGCGGTGGCGGCTGGATCTTGATCCAATATTATGTCGAAGGTGGATTTTCAGGCACCACGTCCGCCGGACAGATCGATGTATTTCCCGGAGACATAAGCTGCCTCGACCTCGCGCAGAGCTTTGCGACCGTTGCGCGGCGACCTCTCGAAAACATCAACATACTGGTGCCACGCCAGCTGTGGCTTTCGCGGAGCCCGGGCGGCCGCATCCCTCATGGCCAGGTTTTGCGCGCTGAAGGTGCCTGCACGAAAATCGTGCAAGCGACGCTTGCTAAATTTATGCTCGAAGCCCCGCGCCTGGAGCCGCACGAGAGGGTTGCTCTGTCGGTTGCCGTGGTCGATCTGCTGGCCGGCAGCTTCAGCGCGCGCACTCCCGTTGAAGCCGTCTCCGCTCCGGCCTCCACGCACCGCGTGCGCGACTATCTCGACGCACACATGGCCGACGAGCAGTTGACCGTCGAGAGCGTGTGTTCCGCGCTCGGGGTTTCGCGAGCAAGCTTGTACCGAGCCGCTGCGCCGCTCGGTGGAATTGCGACCTACGTGCGCGAAGAGCGACTTCGCCACGCGTTCAACTCTTTGCGCAGCGTGGCGCGCGGTGCCGGGCGCGTCAGCATGACCAGCATCGCAAAGGAATGCGGATTTGCGAACGAGGCGACCTTCGCCCGTCTGTTCAAGACAAACTATGGTGTTTCGCCAACCGAAGCCG
This sequence comes from uncultured Sphingopyxis sp., assembly GCA_936933955.1. GTDB lineage: Bacteria > Pseudomonadota > Alphaproteobacteria > Sphingomonadales > Sphingomonadaceae > Sphingopyxis. The sequence goes on from CAKZIN010000086.1 coordinate 26,453, forward strand.
CACGCCGTGCAGAGCTCGCCGCCCGCACGCCGCCGAACGATCACATCATCACGCGCTGGTTGATGGAAGAGCAGGCGCAGTTGCCGCCAGCCTGATTCGCGGTGACGTAGCGTTCGAGGCGGGGGCAAGCCACGGCCGCGCCGCAGTCGTTGACATCGTCTCAACCTTTCAGCGTTTTGTCTCAAGACGCGGAATCTCATTGACCAGCTTCGTGGATGCCGACCTCCTGCGCGCAGGGAGGGTCGGGTGCCGGCCGTAACGTCGACACCGGCGGATGAGGGGCGTGAAGCGGGCGACGTTTGTCGGCTCCGCTGCTGGGGCGCGTTTGCGCTTTACGGACCGCGAGGGGAGCGTGTCCCACTGACCAGTCGTCGCAGCGCGGCACTCCTCGTTATTCTGGCGCTTACGCCGACCGGCGAGCGATCGCGCAGGTGGCTTCAGGCGATCCTTTGGTCGAACCGCGACGAGGTCCAGGCCGCGGCCAGCCTCCGTCGCGAGCTATCGAACCTACGGGCCCTGTTAGTCACCCACGGCGTCGGGGACATCTTGGTCGCGGACCACCGGCGCGTTTGGCTGGACCGGGAGCGGATGGTCGTCGAACCTCGCAGCGGCAGCGACGAATTACTGGAAGGGCTCGATCTGAGCGGGGCCGAAGGATTTGAAGCCTGGTTGCGCGAAAATCGAGATGAACCACCGGCGATCAGCCAGCCGGCGAAAACGGACGCTCCCGACCAGTCCCCAACACCGTCGAAGCGTCCGCAGCGGCGTATCTCTGACCTGCAACTGCCCACCGCTCCCCCGTGCGCAGCGGTCGTGCTGGAAAGGTTCGAAGACGATGGCAGCCCGGCGACGAACGCGCTGTCGCTCATTCTGCGTGACAATCTCAGTCGAGGTATCGGTCGACTGCCCAGGTTGCGGCTGATCGACAGCAGCGGGTCTGAGTCTTTACGAAAATCCGGACTTCCGATGCGCGAGATCGCCTACCGCCTGCGCGCGAATTACATCGTGACTGGGAGCGTCGTCGCGCTAGACGACCAGATCCGTGTGTCCCTTCGACTGGTCGACGGTTACTCCGGCGAACAATGCCTTCGGTTCGATGACATAGACGCCGCGACTCAACTGCTGTCCCTGTCGGAACGCGTGTGCGAACGGTCGCTGGCGCCGATCTGGCATCAGATCTCGGCGCGGGAAGGCGCGCGGGGAGTCGACCTGCCTTTGCGCGATGGGGACGCCTATCAACTCTACTGGCGGGCGAGCCGCTTGCTTGAAGACTGGCAGGCATCTGCCGCCGACGAAGCCGCTTCTTTGAGCGCTCGACTGGTTGCAGTGGCCCCCGACAGCGCCTGGGCCCACGCGCTGAGGGCGTTATCGCTCGGGCAACAGTTGTTCGTGGCGACGCAGGACGCAAAGGCGGAACCGGCCGGCGAAGTGCTCCAACACGTTCGCCTGGCGCTCAAACAACGCGGCCAGGACGCCATGGTGCTCGCGAATGTCGCAGGCGCCCTCCTATTGGGTGCACGCCAGGTGAGTGAAGCGGAGCGGCTGATCGAAGAGGCCGCGACGACGCAGGCGCTGGTCGGCCCGCTGCGCAGCTGGACGGGCTGGATCGACCTCGCCGCGCGGCGATTCGATCGCGCTCGCAAGCACTTCGAAGAATTGCTGAACTGTGAGCCGCGCGGGCGACGCCAGGCGGTCAGCAAAACCGGCCTAGGCATCGCGCTTATGCAACTCGGCGACCTGCGGCGGGCCTTTGAGACGTTGCACGAAGCCTACCTCGTCAAACCGGATTGCCCGTTGGGGGCGAGGGCATTGGAGCTCGCCGCGCGGCGGCAGGGCGCGCATGCGACCGCCGATCTGGTCTGGCGGCGCAGCCCAACGAAGGCCAGCAGCAAGCTCTTCGCGCATCCGCTGTTCGGGGCGATGGAATAAGCGAGCCGCTGATGCTGGCGGGTAGGATCGTTACGCGCACTTCAAGCTGAAGCGTCACCAAACCCAACCACGTCGTTTTTCACGATCTATTCACGCTGTTCCAACTCCTGTCGGACTCTGCGAGGACTCATCGACGCTAGTCGCTTCTCACGAGATTGATGTGGGGGCAGGCGCTGGTGAGACCGAGCGATAATCTGAGCGATGCGCTGAAGCTGTTGAGCGATGCGCTGCAGATCCTGTCGCTTCGCATGTCGGCGATCGATCCCATCCGTGCGCGAATTGCGGGGGCGGCGATGCGCGCCGCAGACTATGCGGTCGATCCCGCCAAGGATCACGTCAACCTTGCTGCCGACGATGTGTGTCGTCTGGCGGTGAGGGTCTCCAACGCCGATGCGCACGATCCCCTTGAATGTGGAGCGGTCGCGACCGCAATCGAACTCAACCTTCGCCTGTTGCCGAGCCATGTTTAGGCGAGCCGCCCTCCCCTTGGCTGCGATCATTGGAGTCGTCGCCGCGTCACCATCGGCAGCGGAAGACATTCCGACCGACCTATCGCCGACCCTCACCTACCAGGTCCGCGGGCAAATTGCGGTTCGCTGCAGTCTGTCCGGCGCAAACCAGAACGTCACGATCGACAACCTTGCAAGCGCAGCGACCAGTGTCGCCCAGGCACGCAGCGTCGACCTCGGCTTCGACTTGGCCTGCAACACCCCCGTTCTCGCGACCATGAAGTCGAGCAATGGGGGCCTGCTGGTGAAAGGCGCCGCGACCAGCGATCCCGATTTCCAGCAGCGGGTCACATACCGCGCTGCGCTCACTTTGCCGAACGATGGTGGTGAGGTCACCTGTCGCAGCGATCGAATGGCCGCTGAAGACGGTGACTGTCGAATAGAGAGCACCGGCCTCGTTACGCAGGGATCAGGCCGCATCCGCGTGACCACGCAGCCGGGCTCAGGCCCATTGCTCGCGGGGGAATATTCCGACCGCGTCACGCTCATCATCAGCCCCGTCATTTCGGGGGGCACCTAGACATGCGCCAGTGGGAGCCCGGCTCCTCCATCTGCGTATGCCGGCCATTGCCGGAGACCCGCGCATTCACGCGCAAGCAAAGAGGAAGAGAGAAATGAAGAAGGCGATTTTGGGGGCCGTGCTTGCCTCCACCATGTTTGCCACTCCGGCGTTCGCTGCCAACTGGCAGGGCCGGACCTACGGCCAAGACGCACAGGGCTGGTATCAGCTGAACGCCGACGTCTCCGTGTTCTGCCGCTTCGGTACCGAAAACCGGGGCAGCGAAGGTGTGAACGCGCTCGTCGACACCAACGCGTACGGCGGTTCGAATGAAGCCGACGGTCGCTTCAACCTCGACATCCAGAACAAGAGCGACAACACCGTCAAGGAAGCGGAAGGCCGCTACTTCATCGACAATGCGGTGTGCAACACGCCGTTCCAGGTCGTGGCGTCTTCGGACCGCGGCGGCCTCGATGCCGAGAACACGACCAGCGATCCGGCTTTCATCGAACTGATCCCGTATCGCGTCGACTTCAACTTCGACGGCATCAACGGCGACGCGATCAACATCTCCACCAGTGAGCAGACGATCCTGACCAGCGCCGAAGCGCGCGCCGGTTCGGGCACGCTGCGGGTCCGCGTCCCGGCTCGCGACAAGCTGGTGCTCGAAGGCGGGTACAGCGAAAAGCTGGTCCTGACGATGCGGCCTACGCTTGGTTCGTGATCGACGACTGGCGGGGGGCGGCGCGCGCCGTCGCCCCCTCGCCTATCTTTTTGGGGGAGAAACTTGTGGCTAAAGCTTCCAAGCGATGGGGCTTTCGGGCCAGCGTCGCGCTTGCGCTGATGGCTATCGCAACGCCTGCGAGCGCGCTTCTGGTGCGGCCGATCCCTCCTCCAGCTGACCAGCAGCGGCACTCAGGCAAGCGGCGCCTTTGAAGTGGTGAACGACCGCAACCGGGCCGTCGCCGTGGAGATAAAGGTCAACACCCTGTCGCTTCCGGAACGCGGCGAAGCGGTGATTACGCCCGACGCAGGCAACGACTTCGCCATCTATCCCCCGATCGCCAACATCCCGGCGGGGGGGCGGCAAGTCTTTCGGATCCGTTGGGTTGGTCAGAACATCCCGGAAACCGGGCGCATGTACATGTTCTCCACCAGCGAATTGCCGGTGTCAGACCAGCCCGGACGCACGCAATTGCAGGTCCTGTACGCGATCAATTCGGTGGTGGCCGTACGGTCGCCGCAGGCGCGAGCACAAATCAGTGTCGCCGGCGTCGAGCGCGCCACCAACGCGCAAGGCGTAGCGGGTGTCTACGTGACCTTCGAGAACAGCGGGATGGCGATGGGGCAAGTCGCCAACAGCGAAATCGAACTGACCAGCGGCACTTGGACCAAACTCATCCGCCAGGCCGATCTCAATAATGTCGTCGGACTGGGTATCGTCCCCGCCCGGCAACGTCGAGCGATGTTCCTGCCCGTCGCCGACCTTCCTGCCGGTGGAGCGGTGACCGCTCGACTTCGCGCATTCGAAGGCTGAATGATTTGCCGTCGGGGGGTCGAACATCGTCGAGTGCGCGCCTAGTCAGCCCGCTCCGGAATGCGTCGCGGCTGGCGGTGACGATTGCTCTCGCCGCGGCGTCGCCTGCGCTGAGCCAGAGCGCCTCGCCGCCGACAGCAGCGGCTCCACCCGCGGTGCCGCCGATACCGCCTGCAACCGCAGGCGCTCAACCTGGCACGAGACCGCCGGTCGAACTGATCGTGCCGATGCGCGATCAGGTGCCGCTCGGTCAGGTGGCAGTTCGGCTCATGCCGGACGAGAGCGTGCTGGCAGCCGTGGGCGACGTCGCGGCCGCGCTCTCCAGGACCGCGGGCACCGACTTCATCGCACGCCTGCGGGCTATTCCCGCCCCTGACGGATACGCGCCGCTTGCGGCGTTCCGCGACCTGGGCCTGAACCTTAGTTTCGATTCCGCCGCTCTCGAGCTGGTCGCGGTGATCGATCCCGAACAGCGCATATCCCGGACGGTGGGGCTGGGTTTTGCGAACAGTGACAATCCGCTTCAGCCCGACGATTCGACGCCGTTCTCATTGCTGATTGCATATCAGGCATCGCTCGACTGGGTGCACAATGGGCTTCTCGCAGGGCTACGCGGGCCACGGATCGACACACGTATCAACGGCAGGATCGGGCGTGCCGTCAGCTTTGAAACCGACCTGACGTACGATCGGGAGGCCACGCGCGCATTTTCGCGTTTCGGGTCGCGGCTGATCTACGACCGTCCGGAATCTCTGCTGCGCTTTACGCTCGGTGACCAAGTGCCGCTCGGCGTCGGCTTTCAGGATCCGGCAGAGATCGGCGGAATCGGTGCGGCCCGGCTGCTTGGCGCGTTCCGGTCTGACCGCAGTTTCACGGCGACGACCGGTAGGCGCATCACGCTGCGTGAACCCGCGACCGTCACACTCGTCGTCAACGGCGTGCCGTCGCGCACCCTTCGCCTCGGCCCTGGCACTTTCGATCTGACCGATCTGCCGCTTGCCCCGGGGGCAAACGCCGTCGAGCTGGTGATCGAGAACGACGCAAGCAATCGTCAGGTCGTCGCGTTCGATTTTTTTCAGGACATTGAGCTGCTGGCGCCGGGCGTCGACGAATTTAGCGCTCAACTGGGCGTGCGCAGCGAACATGTCGACGCAGTCCGCCGCTACGACACGCGCGAGCCAGTCTTGTCGGGCTTCTACCGCCGCGGTGTAACGCCGCAACTCACGCTCGGGGCGAACATACAGGCTAGCCAGCGGGTGCAGATGGTCGGCGCCGATGCGGCGGTTGGAACGCCGCTCGGTCTGCTTTTCGTGGAAGGCGCCTGGAGCCGTAACCGTGAGTGGGGCCAAGGTACCGCCCTGCGCGCGCAATTCCGTCACGCATCGCCGCTGCAGCAGCTACAGGGCTCGCGCCGCATCGACGTGTCGGCGGAATATCGCTCGCGACGCTTCGGGGGAATCGAGTCCATCATTCCCTACAACCCTGTCGACATTCTCGCCTCCGTCCGGTTTGGGCAGCCGGTGACCGATCGTCTGGCGTTCGGCGTCAGCCTCGACTTCACAAGCTTTCGCGACGGCCGGGAGGATCGTTGGTCGGCGGTCACGAACGCGACCTATCGACTGAACCCGCGCACCACGGTCAGCGCCTTCGCCGGCTATGATAATGACCGCGGCCTCGCTTTCGGGGCGAGTATCCTGATGCGGATCGGTCGCTCCCACGTCGCCAGCGCCCGTTACGACAGCCGCACCGAAGAAGCGTCGGTCGGCTGGGCGTACAGCCCGACGCGCCTGCTCGACACAGTTGCGGCAAGTGCGCAGCTCACGCGCGGCCTTTACGACACAGGCTTCAACGGCACGGCTACCTGGCGCACGAACCGCGGCGACTTCGAGTTGGCGCACCGAGCCGCATGGGTAAATGGCGGCGGGGTGGGGGAGCAGGTGACATCGCTGCGTACGCGCGGGACGATCGCCTATGCGGGCGGACGAGTTGCCATCGGGCGATACCTCACCGACGCATTCGCGATCGTCGACCGGCATCCATCGCTCGGCAACGCGCAAGTCACCATCGGCACCCGGGGAACAGGACTTGTGGAGGCACGCACTGGCGCGCTCGGTCCGGCGCTGGTCAGCGCGTCCTCTTACTCGCCGCGCACGATCTATTACGACGTGCCAGAGGGACAGGCGGCGTATGATCTCGGGTCGAGCAACTTCACCATCTACCCATGGCTGCATGCAGGTCACCGCCTGACGGTCGGCACCGACTATCATATCACTGCGACGGGAACGCTGCTTGACGATCGTGGTGATCCGGTTGCGCTGGTCGCCGGTCGTGCGGTTCGGATCGGGGTGCCGGGCGCAGCCACCGTCGAAGTCTTCACCAACCGGGTCGGGCGTCTGTCGATCTCGGGCCTCGCCCCCGGGCGCTGGCAGATCACCGCCGGGCGGTACCGCTACGATGTCGATGTCGCGGAGACGCCCGACGCCCTCGTCAACCTCGGCTCGATCAGACCATCGGCCGCAGTGGAGAACGGACCATGAATCGCCCTGTCCGCCTTGCGAGCCTGTGTCTCGCCGCGATCATTCCCTGCTCGGGCGCTGCGCAGGGCCAGGGGGGCGGTCGATGCGAACTGCTGGCACCGGTGATCGCCCCGACGAGCGTCACGGCGACCTACGATCCCTTCGATGCTCAGCCCACCGAACAGCAGTTCAGCGTCGAGATGCGCACGGCGGGCGACTGCCCCGCCAACCGCGCGCTCTTCCTTCGCCTTGGCTCTGACGAGATCAATCGTGTGAGCGGTCGACAGATCGAGCTCCGATCGGGCGGAGGGGGCACGCTTCTCGCAAGAGTCGGCGACCGCGCGGGCGACGATTCGGTACCGCGGGGCGTCGGCGGAAATCAGGTCCAAGTGCGCCCCGGCGCTAACACGCTCTATCTGGTGGTGCCGCGTGGCCAGGTGGTGGCGCCGGGCGTGTATCGCGCCGACCTGCGGACCGAGTCGCGCACCGACCTTGGCCAGCCGCATTCCGGTCCGACCAGTCCTCTGCAACTGGTGGTGACGGTCTCGCCATCGGTTGGACTTGCGGCGGCGACGGGCGGGCGGACGCTTGATTTCGGCGAGCTTTCGGACGGAGCGACAACCAATCCCGTCACCTTCGATGCTTATGCCAACGTCAATTACGAACTCGCACTCGAATCGGACAATGGCTTTCGCCTGATCGCCGACCGAAGCGGTGCGGGGCCGAGCGTGTGCTATGTCGCGCGTCTTGACGGCCGGACGGTCGACCCGGCGAGCAACGTCGCTTTCTCGACGCCGACGCAGCGCGCCCGGAGACGGCACGCGCTTGATGCGATGGTCCCCAGCATCGTGGGAGCTCCCGCTGGCCGGTACCGCGACTCGCTGACAGTGACGATCAGCCCGCGTGTAACGGGCTGAAGCGTCGCTCGAGTCAGATCGGTGAGATCGTCACCACCAGCCGCACCGGCGCGGCTGGGTCTGACAGGCGCCAATCCTCGAGCCGCCAGATGCTCTCGATTCGCGACGCCTGCGATCGGGCGAGAAGATAGTCTTCGCCATCACGCTGCGCTTGCTGCGCGCCTGCGAAGAGCGTGCCCGATGCGACATTCTGCACGCGGGCGCGAACGACATATCCGTTCGCCGAATTGCACGTCTCTCGCACCGCACCCAGCATCATCGCGCCAGTCGCGAGCGCAACGCCGTCCCCTTCGTCCGCGCTGATGCGGCAGAATGGTGCCACCTGGGCACGCAGGTTGATGGCGAAGCTGTCGTTGGCGGACGCAGGGGCCGCCACCGTCAGGGTGGCCACGCTGGCTGCGATCGAAAGCCAGACTTTCTTTCTGGGTGCTTGACGCATGATCGTCTCCTCACCCGCAGTATCCACCGAGAAGTCCATCCGTATCGTTCGGATTCACGGTTAGGCAGGCGTAAACCACGGCCCGCCCGCCACCGCCCCGCCTCTATTGACCTTAGACCTGGCTAGGCTCGCTCCTCCCAGCGCCCCTCTGGCGCACGCGACGCTTCGCTGGCGGCTCGACGCGTGCGCTCGGGCGAAGATCAGCTTTTGACGGTGCGATTAGTCGGTTAGCTGCTATGGATACCGCTCCGTTCCATCGCAAAAGGGATGCCCCGGCGATGACTGAGCTGTTGCCCCTCCGCGCGCTCGCATATCGCAGTCGGGCGTGCCCGCCTCTGACGTCGATGGACCTTGCGCGCATCGCAGCCGCTTCGCGGCGCAACAACGCGCTGGATGGCGTGACCGGCGTGCTGGTTTCCGACGGGGATCACATCGTTCAGATCGTGGAGGGCGTGCCCACCGCCATTGACGAGTTGATGCGTCGCATCCGCAACGATCCACGTCATTCGGATGTCGAAGTCCTCTACGATCGACCCACGGACCGGCGGCTGTTCGCCGACTGGAACATGCGGCTCGACACCGTCCCCCCGGGGGAGCTCAACCCGCAGATGTTCGATCAGATCGTCCCGCGGGAATTGCGGCCAGAGCTGCGCGACGCGCTCGATTTGGCACAGGCGTAACGGTCAGGCGGTGACACCGCTGCGACGCAGTTCCGCGATGGCATCCGGCGAGTACCCCAGCTCTTCGAGCAACGCCGCTCCGTCCGCGCCACGCTGCGGTGCAGCGCGGGGGGGCTCCGAAATCGTAGCGGAGTAGCGCGGGGCCGGGGCGGGCATCACCGTTCCATCCACCTCGACGAAGGTCGCGCGCGCTGCGTTATGCGCGTGCTGCGGTGCTTCAGCCAGCGACAGCACCGGTGCCACGCATGCATCGCTCCCGTCGAACATCGCCGCCCATTCGTCGCGCGAGCGCGTACGGAACAGCGCGGCGAGCTTTTCCTTCAGGCGCGGCCACCCCGCGACGTCGTCCTGCGCATCGAATTCCGGGTCGGCGTCGAGCCCGGTTCGCTCCCGCAGCAGAGCGTAGAATTGCGGCTCGATCGCACCAACGGCGATGAATTTATCATCGGCGCAGACGTAGGTGTCGTAGTAGGGCGCGCCGCCGTCGAGGCGGTTGACGCCTGCGCGGTCCTCCCAGAACCCCATCTCATGGAAGCCCCAGGTCATGCCGGCGAGCAGGGCCGACCCATCGGTCATCGCCGCGTCGATGACCTGCCCCTCACCCCCCCTCGCGACATGCAGAAGCGCGGCAACCATCCCGTAAGCGAGCATCATCCCGCCGCCACCGAAATCACCGAGGTAGTTGACCGGCGGCACCGGCCGCTCGCCCTCGCGTCCGATGGTGTGGAGGACGCCCGAAAGTGCGATGTAGTTGATGTCGTGGCCCGCCATGTGGCTCCATGGCCCGGTCTGCCCCCAGCCCGTCATGCGTCCGTAGACGAGCTTGGGATTATCACCGAGCAGCACGTCGGGTCCCAAGCCCAACCGCTCCATCACGCCCGGGCGATAGCCTTCGATAATCCCATCCGCACCCGCCGCGATCTGGCGCGCCAACGCCACCCCCTCCGCCTGCTTCATGTCGATCGCAATCGACCGACGGTTGCGGGACAGTGGGTCCTTTGGGTGCAGCATCCCGCCGCTCGGGCGGTCGATCCGAACCACTTCCGCGCCGTGGTCCGCGAGCATCATCGCGGCGAACGGACCCGGACCGATGCCCGCAAACTCGACAATCCGCAGGCCGTGCAGCGGTCCGGGCATGAAAAACTCCTGCGTTGCGAATGACAGGCTTGTCCATCCTCGCAGCGCCGGTCAAGTTGACGGTCACCGTCGAGTTCCCGACGGGAGGGGGTGCGGACATGAGATCACGACAGCTTATCGCCATCGCGCTCGCGATCGCGCCGGTGACGGCGGCCGCACAAGCGATCCAGGCCAACGAGACATTGCTGGAGGTCGCCGCGCAGGGCTCGGTCGACGTCGCTCCCGACCGCGCGAGCCTGATGGCGGGCGTCGTACGCACCGGAGCAACCCCGCAGGACGCAAGCGCAGCCGCGAACGAAGCGCTCGCCACGCTCACAGCGGCGCTGCGAGCTGCGGGCGTCGCCGCGAGAGAGATGCAGGCGCAGCGGCTGAACGTCACGCCGCAATATGCCCCGATGGGCCAGGGGGTGCCGCGGATCACCGGCTACACGGCGACGGGGATGTTGTCGGTCCGGATCCTCGACCTCGACCGAGCCGATGCGATCTACTCCGCTGCCTTCAACGGCGGGTCGAACAATGTTCAGGGGCCATTCTTTTCGCTCGCCGACGACCGCCAGGCGGTGGAAGACGCGCGCCGCGACGCCATCGCCAAGGCTCGCGCCGAAGCGGAGTCCTACGCAGGCGGTTTCGGCATGCGGGTGGCACGCGTCATCCGCATCAGCGAACGCGGCCACTCGAGCGCCTACCAGCCGGTGGTGGTGCGCGGCAGCGCCTTCAGGCCCCCCGCGCCACCGCCACCCCCGCCGCCAACGGTGACGGCGCGGGTCGAAACGGGTGTACTCCGGCAAACGGTCGACCTGTGGGTCGACTTCGCGCTCGTGCCGCGCTGATCGTCCGCCGGCGTGGCTGCCGGTCAGTAGAGCAGGTGCGACCGCCGCTCCTCGCGCCACGCGTCCTCGTCAGGCGTCGTCAGCGTATCGAGGTCACCCGGCGTGGCGGCGGCATCGTCGACCCATTGGCGCAGCAGCGGTGAGCCGTTGATGACGTCGATGGCGAGCTTATCGAATTCATACTCGTACGGAAAATCGCGCCACAGCGAATAGTCGGGACGAAGCGTTCGGATCGCCTTGAACGCCAGCGCCTGCAGCCGCCACGGTCGGAAGGCTGTGTGGTCGTACCACGGACCCTCCGCATGGATCATCAGCCCGCGGTTGAGCTGGCCCTGGTGCTTGTGGAACGTCGGCTCGAAATGCACCTCGCGCAGCTTGCAACCGGCGAGCCACTGCGGAGCGACACGCTGCATCTCCTGCAACACCGCGATGGGGTCAAGATCGGGCGCCCCGAACAGCTCCAGCGCCCGCGTCGTCCCGCGCCCTTCGCTGAGCGTGGTCCCTTCGAGCATCACCGTCCCCGCATAGGCGCGCGCCATGTTGAGGTTGGCGGCGTTGGGGGACGGGTTGATCCACACGCGATCGACCGGCCAGCCGAAACCCGGTGCTTCATCCGGTGTCCAGCCCTCCATCGTCACGACCTCATATTCGACGTCGAGGCCGAAGTGGGCGATGAACCAGTGGCCCATCTCCCCCAGCGTCATGCCGTGCCGCATCGGCATCGGCCCGGCGCCGACGAAGCTCTCCCAACCGGGGCGGAGAGTCAGCCCTTCGATGGGGCGGCCCGCGGGGTTGGGACGGTCGAGCACCACCACTCGCTTGCCATGCTTCGCCGCCGCTTCGAGGACGTAGAGCAGCGTCGTGACGAAAGTGTAGATCCGGCAGCCAAGGTCCTGAAGGTCGACCAGCAGCACGTCGAACGTGTCCATCGACTGGCCGGTCGGGCGACGATGCTCGCCATAGAGGCTGAACACCGGAATATTGTGGCGCGTGTCGGTGAAGTCGTCGGACTCCACCATATTGTCCTGCTTGTCGCCGCGCAGACCATGCTGCGGGCCGAACGCCGCGCTCACGTCGAGCCCCGCCGCAACAAGCGCGTCGAGCGCGTGCGTCAGGTCCGCGGTGACCGACGCCGGGTGCGCCAGCAGCGCGATACGCTTGCCCTCCAGCGAACGGCGAAGGCTCGCATCGGCAAGCAGGCGGTCGAGGCCGAACTGGATCGTCATGCCGAAGCGGGTGCCGCGAGCGCCAGCGTGAAGCAAGCGCGATCGTGGAAGTCCGGGCGCTCGGCCCCGTGACTGAGCGCAAAGTGATGGACGCGGCCATCGGTTCTCTCGACCACGGCGGTCAGGCCGAGCTGCCAGTCGCCCTCGCTCAGCCCGGGCAAGCGCGTCGCAAAGCCATATTCGGCGTGGGTGTTGCCGGGCGCTGCCGAGAAGGCGGTGCCGATGACCGCGACTTCGCGCATTCCGGCTCTCGGACCGTCGAATTGATAGACGTTCCAGGCGCCAGACGGCGACCGGTTGATCTCCACATAGCCCTCGCCGCCTGCCGGAGCGACGAATGCCTCAAAGCAGGTCGTGCGCCACAGCTCGTTCGCGCGACCAGTGGCGGCGGGGGGCCAGACGATCGTTTCCACCGGCCCTTCCACTCGCCATCGGAGGCTGATCGCCCCGCCCGGCCCGCGCTCGGCGGAGGCGCTCACGCGGAGGTCGTCGCACGGCTGTGCGGGGTGCGCGGTCAGTTCAAGCATCGCGCCGCCCTGCCGTCTGCCGACCCGCTTTGGCAAGGCTGGCGCACGCTGTTATGCGCGCCGCTGTGATGAGCCAGCACCAGTCCGACCTCCTTCGCCTGCTCGATGAGCGGGGCTATATCCACCAGGCGACCGACCTCGCCGCGCTCGATGCGCTGGCCGCGCGGGAGCGGGTGAGCGCCTATGTCGGCTTCGACGCCACCGCGCCGTCGCTCCACGTCGGCAACCTCGTCTCGATCATGCTGCTGCGGCGGCTCCAGCAGGCGGGGCACAAACCCGTCGTGCTGATGGGCGGGGGAACCACACGGATTGGCGACCCGACGGGCAAGGACGAAGTGCGCAAGATGCTCGACGATGCGAGTATCGAGGCCAACATCGCCTCCATCCGCACCGCGTTCGAGCGCTTCCTGAGCTTTGGCCACGGGCCGACCGACGCGATCTTGGTCAACAACCAGGATTGGCTGGGGCAGCTCGGCTATATCGAGATGCTGCAGCTGGTCGGGCGGCACTTCACCGTCAATCGCATGCTGAGCTTTGATTCGGTCAAACTGCGGCTCGAGCGCGAGCAGCCGATGACCTTCCTCGAATTCAACTACATGATCCTGCAGGGCTACGACTACCGCCACTTGCGGCAGGCGCATGGCGTGCGCCTGCAGATGGGCGGGTCGGACCAGTGGGGCAACATCGTCAACGGGGTCGAACTCAACCGCCGTATGGACGGCGAAGAGGTGTTCGGCTTGACGACGCCGCTGATCACCACTGCGGACGGCGCGAAAATGGGCAAGAGCGTGTCGGGCGCGGTGTGGCTCAACGAAGCGATGCTGCCGTCCTACGATTACTGGCAGTTCTGGCGGAATACCGACGACCGCGACGTCGGACGTTTTCTGCGACTGTTCACCGACCTCCCGCTCAATGAAATCGCGCGACTGGAGGCGCTGGAAGGCGCGGAGATCAACGCCGCCAAGATCGCGCTCGCCGATGCCACCACCGCCATGTGCCGGGGAGAGGACGCAGCGCGTCTCGCGCGCGAGAGCGCTGCCAGCGCCTTTGCCGGGGGCAGCGGTGCGGGATTGCCTCAGGTGACCGCGCCCGCTGACGGCATGACGCTCGCTGCGGCGCTGCGCGAACTCGGTTTCGTGGCATCGGGCAACGAGGCGAAGCGCAAGGCGGCAGAGGGCGCGGTGCGGGTCGACGGGGAAGTGGTCCACGACCCCATGCACCGCCTCCTTCCCGGCACAGAGCCGTTGCGCATTCAGCTCGGCGCCAAGCGGCATGGGCTGGTGGTGGCTTCGTAGAGCGTCCCGCGGACGGAACTAGTTTTTTTGTTCCACGCCCACGCGCTACTAGGCCCTTGGCACGCCGCTGGAATTTACGTCCTGGTAACGTCTGAGGGCGCATCCTCCTGGCGCGGAGGACCAACTGTGACCCCAATCGCCAGCGCCAACTATGTCGGCGTCGACCAGCGCGTATCGCCGCGGACCGACGTTTATTCGCGTGTCGCGGTCACCTTGCCCGACGCGCGGATGGTGATGGCGACGATCGTCAACATTTCCGCCGACGGCCTTTTGCTGCGTTACGACGCCACCCTCGCCATTGGAGAGATGTGCCACCTCTCGCTGCCAGTGCTCGGCAAGACGCCTGCCACGGTGATCTGGTCGGTTGGCGGCCGGACGGGGCTCAACTTCATCGAGCAGGTGGAGGAGCGCGACTATATGCCGCTGCTGCGCGCGCTCGGCGCAAGGCTCGAGGGTTAGCCGCCGCGTAGCATGGCAACACCGGCGTCGCGCTCAAACAGATAGAGCAGCACGCGCGCCGCATCGCCCCGCGGTCCATCGAGCCCGCCTTCGTTATCGAGCAGCATACGCGCATCATCGCGAGCCACCTCGATCAGCCGGTCGACCTGCTCCGGCGAGGCGAGCGAGAACGCTGCATCCCCCGACTGGCGCGTGCCGAGCAGTTCCCCGGCGCCGCGCAGCTTCAGATCCTCCTCGGCAATGCGGAACCCATCGTCGCTGTCGCGGAGCAGCGCCAGCCTCGCGCGAGCGGTATCGCTGACGGTGCCCGCGCGCAGCAGGATGCAGGTCGACGCGCCGCTCCCCCGCCCGACCCGCCCGCGCAGCTGGTGTAGTTGGGCGAGCCCGAAGCGTTCCGCATTCTCAATGACGATTAGCGTCGCCTCGGGCACATCGACCCCAACCTCGATCACCGTTGTCGCCACCAGCAGCTGGAGGCGTCCCGCCTGAAAGTCGGCCATCACCACGTCGCGCTCGGGTCCCTTCATGCGTCCGTGAACCAGCCCGACCTTATCCCCAAAGCGCAGCTTCAACGTCGCGGCGCGAGCTTCGGCGGAGGTGGCGTTGGCCTCGTCATTTTCTTCGACCAGCGGGCACACCCAATAGGCGCGCTGTCCGCTGGCGAGGTGGCGGCCGACTGCTTCGACCAGCGTGTCGAGCCGGTCGGCGGACATCACCCGCGTGTCGATCGGGGTGCGCCCCGGCGGGCGTTCGTCGAGCCGGCTCTGGTCCATTTCGCCATAGGCGGCGAGCGTCAGCGTGCGCGGGATCGGGGTCGCGGTCATCGCCAGCACATGCGGCGCCACCCTGCCCTTGCGCGCCAGCATCAACCGCTGCGCCACGCCGAACTTGTGCTGTTCATCGACGATCACGACGCCGAGGTCGCGATAGTCGACCGTCTCCTGAAAGATGGCGTGGGTGCCCACGAGGATGTCGATTGTCCCGTCGGCGAGGCCCATCAGCGTCGCGGTGCGCGCGCGGCCCTTGTCACGCCCCGTCAGCAGCGCGACCTCCACCCCCGTCCCCGCCGCCATCCGCCGCAGCGTCTCATAATGCTGGCGCGCGAGGATCTCGGTCGGCGCGAGGAAGGCGCCCTGCGTCCCCGCCTCCACCGCCGCCAGCAGCGCCATCAGCGCGACCAGCGTCTTGCCCGAGCCGACATCGCCCTGCAGCAGCCGCAGCATGGCCGAGGCCTGCGCCATATCGCCGTCGATCTCAGCGATGGCGCGGCGCTGCGCTCCGGTCAGCTCGAATGGCAGGTTGAGCCGCCGCCGGAGCCGCCCGTCGCCGACGATCGGTCGCCCGCGCCGGGCGCGGCTTGCCGCCTTGACCAGCAGGATCGCGAGTTGCCCCGCCAGCAGCTCGTCATAGGCGAGCCGGTCACGCGCGGCGCTGTCCTGCGGGTCGGCATGCGCACGATGCAGCGCAGCCTTCCACGTCGGCCAGCTGCGCGCCATGAGGAGGCTGGGCGTGATCCATTCGTCGAGGTCCGGCAGCTCCGCCAACGCCTCCCCCACCAGCGCGCCGAGCCGGGGATTGGTGATGCCTTCGGTTAGCGGATAGATGCTTTCGCGCAGCCGAGCGGCTTTCGCGTCCTTGGGTTCGAGCACCTGATCGGGGCGCACGATCTGGCGCATGTCGCCCCACTGGTCGAGCCGCCCGCACACCAGCCGCGGCTCGCCTAGCGGCATCGCCTTCTTGGCCATGCCCGTCGCTCGCCCGAACCACACCACCGCGACATGATCGCCCACGCTGTCATAGGCATCGACGCGGAACGGCGCGCGTGGCGAGGAGGGCGCGCGATATTGGCGCGCAGTCAGCTCCACCACCACCCCCTGCCCGATCGCGGCGTCGTCGAGCCGCGCGATGCGTTGCCGGTCGATCCGCCCCGTCGGCTGGTGGAACAGGAGGTCACGCGTCCGCGTGATATCCAGCCGTTCGAGCGCCTTGGCGAGCTGCGGCCCCACGCCCCGCCGCGACGCGACATCGGCGAACAGCATGTTGAGGATCGACGGGCGCATGACTATGTCGCCGCATAAGGGCGTCCCCGCCCCCACGCCAGCGCCATGCCGAGAGGGCCGGTTTCGCCGTGCCCTCCTCTTGCCGTTGCACCACGCCGCTGCCGCCTGAGGACGCTTCCGTGATCGAGATCGACCCCAACGACCCCCACGCGCTGCGCCGACGCCGCATCCACTGGCGTGCGCATCATCGCGGCCTGCGCGAGGCCGACATGCTGGTCGGTGGCTGGTGGGACCGCCATGGCGCGAGCCTCGATGCTGCCGGGCTCGACTGGTTCGAAGCGCTGCTGGAGGAACAGGACGTCGACATCCTCGCCTGGGCGATGCGCCGCGAGCCGCTGCCCGAACGCTATGCCGGCGCCTATGCCGACAGCCTTCTCGCCGCCGATTATGTGAGCCTGCCGCCGCGATGAGCGACGCCATCGCCCGCATCGCTTCGGCCACGACGCCGCTGACGCTCGCCCGCGCGGCGGCGGGATTCACGCCGCTGCTCGCCGCCGACCTCGCGCGCTCTGCATGGGGCGGACGCGGCGCGCGCGCGGTGTGGATAGCGAGCGACGAAGCGGCGATGCACGCGCTCGCCGACGCCGCGCAATGGTTCGCGCCCGAGCTTGAGATCGTTCGCTTCCCGGCATGGGACTGCCTTCCCTACGACCGCGCCGGGCCGAGCCTGCGCGCCTCGTCCGATCGCCTCGCCGCGCTGGCGGCGTTGCAGGCACCGCTGACCGGTCCGCAGCTGCTCGTCACCACCGTCAACGCTGCGACGCAGCGCACGCTGACGCCGTTCCGCGTTCGCCAGCTGTCGGCGAAGCTCGCCCCCGGCACCCGCATCGACCGCGACGCGCTGGCGACGATGCTCACCGCCAATGGCTATGTCCGCGTCGATACCGTCGCCGATCACGGCGAATATGCGGTGCGCGGCGGGATCGTCGACCTCTACCCTGCGGGCGAGACCCACGGCTACCGACTCGACTTCTTCGGCGACGAGATCGAGACGCTGCGCCGTTTCGACCCCGCTGACCAGCGCAGCGCCGGTTCGGCAGAGTCGCTGACGCTGCTGCCTGCCGCGGAGACGCTGCTCGACGAGGAGTCGATCCGCCGCTTCCGCACCCGCTACCGCGACCGCTTCGGCGCCACCGCGACCGGCGACCCGCTTTATCAGGCAGTGTCGGAGGGACGACGCCTCGCGGGGGTCGATCACTGGCTGCCGCTGGTCGAGGAGCGGCTCGAAACGCTGTTCGATCATGTCGGCGAAAGCGCACTGATCGTCCGCGATCAGGGCAGCGTCGCCGCCGCGGCATCGCGCTTCGAGGCGATCGCCGACTACCACCAGAACCGCGTCGAGGCCGAGCGCAGCTCCCCCGGTGCCTACCGTCCGCTGCCGCCTGACGCGCCGTATCTGAGCGATGCCGAATGGTCGGGACTGCTCGACACCCGCATCGCGCACTACGCAACAGCCTTCGACGAGCCCCCCGCCGCCAACGTCATCGACCTCGCCACCCGCCCCGCGCGCGACTTCCTGCCCGAGCGGTCGGCGGGGGCGAACGTTTACGACGCGCTTGTCACGCACGTTCGCGCGCAGAAGCAGCAGCGCCACCTCCTCGCCTGCTATTCGGAGGGCTCGCGCGACCGGCTGTTGACGCTGATCCGCGACCACGGCCTCGACGCGGTCGCGAGCGCGGATGGTTGGCAGGAGGGCATCGCCACCGCCGCCAGCGCGCTGACCGCGGTGGTGCTGCCGCTCGACCACGGCTTTGCCACCGACGATATCGAAATCCTGTCCGAACAGGACGTGCTCGGCGACCGCCTCGTCCGCCGCCAGCGCCGCAAGAAGAGCGCCGACGCCTTCCTCGCGGAGATGGCGACGCTCTCCGTCGGCGACCTCGTTGTCCACCGCGACCATGGCATCGGGCGCTACGAGGGGCTGACCTCGATCCCCGTCGGCACCAACCCGCACGACTGCGTGTGGCTGACCTATGCCGGCGGAGACAAGCTGTTCGTGCCCGTCGAAAACCTCGACGTGCTGACCCGCTACGGCGGCGAGAGCGAAGGGGTGCCGCTCGACCGCCTCGGCGGCGAAGCGTGGCAACGGCGAAGGTCGCGCATGAAGGAACGCATCCGCGAGATCGCGGGCGAACTGCTTGCGACCGCCGCCTTGCGTGCGCTGCGCCCGGCGGATGTGGCGGTCGCCGACGGCACGCTCAACGAATTCGTCGACCGCTTCCCCTACACCGAAACCGACGATCAGGACCGCGCCATCGCCGACGTGCTGAGCGATCTCGCCGCCGGTCGCCCGATGGACCGGCTCGTCTGCGGCGACGTCGGCTTCGGCAAGACCGAGGTCGCGCTGCGCGCCGCATTCGTCGCGGCGATGGCCGGGATGCAGGTAGCGGTGGTGTGCCCGACGACGCTCCTCGCGCGGCAGCATTTCACCAACTTCTCGGAGCGGTTCAAAGGCTTCCCGATCGAGATCGGCCGCCTCTCCCGCCTCGTCCCCGCGGCGGAGGCGAAGGCGACCAAGGAAGGGCTCGCCAGCGGCAAGATCGACATCGTCGTCGGCACCCACGCACT
This sequence comes from uncultured Sphingopyxis sp., assembly GCA_936933955.1. GTDB lineage: Bacteria > Pseudomonadota > Alphaproteobacteria > Sphingomonadales > Sphingomonadaceae > Sphingopyxis. The sequence continues at coordinate 45,581 of CAKZIN010000086.1, forward strand.
CCTCGCCAAGGGCATCGAGTTCAAGCGCCTCGGCCTGGTCATCGTCGATGAGGAACAGCGCTTCGGCGTGACGCACAAGGAGCGGCTGAAGGCGCTCAAGACCGACGTGCATGTGCTGACGCTGACCGCGACGCCGATCCCCCGCACGCTGCAGATGGCGATGTCGGGCCTTCGCGAATTGTCAGTCATCAAGACCCCGCCGGTCGATCGCCTCGCGGTGCGCACCTATGTCGCGCCGTGGGACCCGGTGGTCATCCGCGAGGCGTTGATGCGCGAGCATCATCGCGGCGGGCAGAGCTTCCTCGTCACCCCCAAGATCGCTGACCTCCCCGACATCGAGGAGTATCTGCGGCGCGAGGTGCCCGAGATCCGTTATGTCATCGCCCACGGCCAGATGGCGGCAGGCGAGGTCGAGGAGCGGATGAGCGCCTTTTACGACCGGCGCTACGACCTCCTCGTTTCGACCACCATCGTCGAAAGCGGGCTCGACATTCCCAACGCCAACACGCTCATCGTCCACCGCGCCGACCGCTTCGGGCTGGCCCAGCTCTACCAGCTGCGCGGGCGAGTGGGGCGCGCCAAAACGCGCGCCTACGCCTACCTCACCACGCCGCCCGAGCGGCTGATGACCGAGACGGCGGAGAAGCGGCTCAAGATCCTCAGCGACCTCGACAGCCTTGGCGCGGGGTTCCAGCTGGCGAGCCACGATCTCGACATTCGCGGCGCGGGCAACCTCGTCGGCGACGAACAGTCGGGGCATATCCGCGAGGTCGGATTCGAACTCTACCAGTCGATGCTGGAGGAGGCGATCCTCGAGGCGCGGGCGGTCGGGTCGGGCGCGGCCAAGCCGCTCGAAGCCTTCTCCCCCGTGCTGACCATCGACGCGCCGATCCTGCTGCCGGAGGACTATATCCCTGACCTCCCCGTCCGCATGGGCCTCTACCGCCGCCTCAACGAGCTCGAGGACCGCGCCGCAATCGACGCCTTTGCGGCGGAGATGATCGACCGTTTTGGCCCCCTCCCCCAGCCGACGCAGAATCTGCTGCTGCTGATGGAGATCAAATTGAACGCCACCCGCGCGCGCATCGGCAAGCTCGACGTCGGCGCGAAGGGCGCGCTCGTCGCCTTCCACAACGACGCGCCGCCCAACGTCGACGGGCTGCTCGCCTATGCCGAGCGGTTGCAGGGCACCGCCAAGCTGCGCCCCGACGGGAAACTCGCCATCACTCGCGCATGGCCGACGGCGGAGGCGCGGCTCAACGGTGCCCTGCAACTGTCCAAGGGGCTGGCGAAGATCGCGGCCTAAACGATCATCCAGCCGCGCGCGAACTCCGCGAACCGCTCGGGCGCCAGTGGCTCGGCGCGCAGGTAGCCCTGATACGCATCCGCGCCCATCGCGGCGATGCGGGCGAGCTGCTCCTCGCTCTCGATGCCTTCGACCAGCACTTTGACCCCGAGCGTCTGTGCGAGGTCGAGCACGCCTTGCAGCACCGTGCGATCACGCTCCGCGGTATCCGCGTCGGCTGCAAAGTCGCTGTCGATCTTGATCGAATCGACCGGCAGTTGGCGCAGCCACGCAAAGCCTGAATGCGCCGTGCCGAAGTCGTCGAGCGCGACATGCACCCCCGCCTGTCGCAAGCGTATCAGCCCGCAGCGCGCGGCGTTCATGCTACCGAGCGCCGCGGTCTCCACAACCTCGACACCCAGCCGCTGCGGCGCGACCCCAGCGTCGCTCGCCAATGTGAGCAGGCTCTCGACAAGGTCCGGCGCGCACAGGTCCGCGGCCGTGAGGTTGAGGCTGACCCGCAGCGTGTCGAGCGGTGCGTCCCAGCGCGCCATCGTTTCGATTGCCGTGCGCCACACCCGGTGCGAAAGCTCGCGCTCCAGCCCGGCACGCGCCGCCGCCGCGAACAGCGCGGCGCCGCCGATCTCTCCCAGCCGAGGGTGCTGCATCGACGCGAGCGCCTCCGCCCCGATCAGTTGGTCACCTTCGATCGCAAACTGCGGTTGCAACCGCAGTTCGAGCCCCTCGCCCCGCAGCACTGCATCCATGTCGATCGCGCGGAGGTCGCCCGACCGGCTCGACAACCGTTGCGCGATGCGCGCGACGTCGGCGCCACTGTCCGGCGCCCCGACCGGCCCGAGCGCGAGGCGGAGCAGCAGCGGCTGCTGCGCGTCGGTCGGTTCGGGCAGCAGCTCTCCCACCGCCTGCACGATCGCGCGCGCCTCTACCCGCAGCCGTGCGAGCCCCACCGACGCGGGCGGGACGATCGCGAAGCGCGCGCCGCCGATACGATAGACGCTCGCCCGCGGTCCGAACTCCGCACGGATCAGCCGCGACAGCCGACGCCCTACCGCCTTCAGCAGCTCATCGCCCGCAGCCTCGCCGGCCGCGTCGTTGAGCCGCACCAGCCGACCGATCTCCACCAATGCCACCGCGCGCGGCGCGCCGGTGGAGCGGGACAGAGCGGCGTGAAAAGCATCCCGCGTCGGCAAACGCGTGAGCGCATCGCGCGGGGCTACTGACTGTTCGGGCATCCGCGCATGTCAGTGGCGCGAAGCCTGTGTCAGCGCAAGCGCTTGTCACCCGGCGCGGCGCACGGCACAGCGTCCCAAAGCGCGACAGTCGGGAGCGAGCAAGCGTGAGTGCCCCAACCTCCCCCGGCCAACCGCCCGAGCAGCGCCGAGTGGCTCTGGTCCATTCGGACACCGCGGAGGCTCGCTCCGCCGCCGCCGCTCTGCGCGAACTGCACGACTTCGACGAACCGGGCGATGCGGAGTTGATCGTGGCGCTGGGCGGCGATGGCTTCATGCTTCAGACGCTGCACGCGATGCTCGACCAGGCGCGCACGCTGCCGGTGTTCGGCATGAACCGTGGCACGGTCGGTTTTCTGATGAACGAGTATCGCGCGGAAGGGCTGACGGAAAGGCTCGCACGCGCGGTCGCGCTCAACGTCTCACCGCTTCAGGCGAGCATCACCAGCTGCGCCGGGGATGTGCAGGTTCTCCCCGCGATCAACGAACTTTCGCTGCTGCGCGAGACGCGGCAGACCGCGAAGCTCGAACTGACCGTCGATGGGCGGATGATGCTCGAGGAGTTGTCGGGCGACGGGCTGCTGGTCGCCACCCCCGCGGGTTCGACCGCCTACAACCTCTCCGCCAACGGGCCGATCCTGCCGCTCGGATCTCGGATGCTGGCGGTGACGCCGATCAGTCCTTTTCGGCCGAGGCGCTGGCGCGGCGCGATCGTTCCCGACGACGTGCGCATCGGCATCCGCGTGCGGGAGGCGGTGAAGCGCCCGGTGAGCGCCGTCGCCGACCAGCGGGAGGTGCGCGACGTCAAGCATGTCGAGGTCGCGATCGACCGCACCCGGTCGCTGACGCTGCTGTTCGACCCCGAACATGCGCTCGACGAACGCATCGCGCGCGAACAGTTCATCGGGTGAGGGGCGTGTCGCGCGGCGGCACAACGCTCTTGCAATCCGCACCAGCCCGCGCCAATAGCGCTCCCGCGTCGGGCCTGCCCTGACGCGCAGGTTGGCCGTTCCTCGGTAGCTCAGCGGTAGAGCAATCGACTGTTAATCGATTGGTCGCAGGTTCGAATCCTGCCCGAGGAGCCAGCCCTCTCACTTTCGCCATCGCCGCTTCACCGTGCGCCCGGATCGCGCTCGAGTGAACCGCCGCGACTTATCGGCGTTGATCCCGCATGGCTGGTGGATGGGCCCGCGACGGCGCGGTGCAGGATCAAATCGACGACACGGTAACGGATGCGGTGCTCGCCGCTCGCGCGGCGATGCCGACCGGCGAGAGCGCCGAAGAGTGCGACCTCTGTGGAGCTGACATTCCGGAGGGGCGACGCAAGGCGATCCCGGGAGTGCGCACTTGCGTGGCCTGCCAGTCCGAACGCGACAAGATCCGCCGCCAGTCGACCATCAACCGCCGCGGCAGCAAGGACAGCCAGCTGCGATAAGCGCCGCGGCGTTCGAGCGAGCACGCGCAAAACCTCGCACGTCGCCCCCGCTCCCTCCTTGCGGCAGCACGCGGCTCCTCTGTCATTACGAGGTGCGGAGCAAAGCAGGGACGACGTGCGGGCGACCCTAGCCCGCGGCGCCCAGCGCGCCGTGGCAGTGCTTGTACTTGCGCCCCGAACCGCACGGGCATGGCGCGTTGCGGTTGAGCGGTGGTTCGACCTCGCCCTCCATCGCCGGCAGTTCGGGCATGTCGGGTCGCACGATGGCCATCGGCGGCAGCGTCGCGGTGACGGTGCCCGCCGCGCCACCGTCAAAGTCGCGCGTGTTGTCCTCACCGGTGAACGGATCGATGTGCGTGGTAAGGAAGTCCGGAAGCTCGGGCAGCGCGGGTTCTTCGAAGCGCAGCTGCGCGTTGGCGACGGTCTTGGTGACGTCTTCGCGGATGGTCTGGAGCATGCGCTCGAACAGCTGAAAGGCCTCGCGCTTATACTCGTTGATCGGCTGCTTCTGCGCATAGGCGCGGAGGAAGATGACCGTCCGCAGCGCGTCGAGCGTCGACAGATGCTCCTTCCAGTGATGGTCGAGGTTCTGCAGCAGGATCGACTTTTCGACCTGCTTCCACACCTCCGGATCGGCATCGGCGACCTTGGCCGCAACCGCCTCGTCGGCCATCGCCGCGATGCGTTCCTCGATCGTTTCCGGGTCGAGGCCGTCCTCGTTCGCCCAGGCGTCGACCGGAAGTTCGATCCCCAGCAGTTCGCGCGCCGAGGCGCCCAGCGCTTCGAGGTTCCACTGTTCGGGATAGCTGCCCGGCGGGCAGGCGTCGGCGACCAGCGCGTTGACGGTCTCGTGGCGCATGTCGTGGAGCACGTCGTCCACCGCCTCGGCGTCCATGATGTCGCTGCGCTGTTCATAGACGACCTTGCGCTGGTCGTTCATGACGTTGTCGTATTCGACGACCTGCTTGCGGATGTCATAGTTGCGCGCTTCGACCTTCTTCTGCGCGGTTTCGATCGCCTTCGACAGCCAGCGCGACGGCGGCAGCGCCTCCCCTTCCTCGAGGTTCGAGCGCATCAGCTTTGCAAAGGCGGTGTCGGGGCCGAAGATGCGCATCAGGTCATCGTCGAGGCTGAGATAAAAGCGCGACAAACCCGGGTCGCCCTGACGCCCCGAGCGACCGCGCAGCTGGTTATCGATGCGGCGGCTTTCGTGGCGCTCGGTGGCGAGCACGAACAGCCCGCCCGCGGCCTTCACCGCCTCGCGCTCTGCCTCGACCTCGGCCTTGATCCGTTCGATCGCGGCATCGCGCTCGGGCCCCTCCGGCATTTCGAGCAGCTCGTCAGCGATGCGGAATTCGACGTTGCCGCCGAGCTGGATGTCGGTGCCGCGACCCGCCATGTTGGTGGCGATGGTCACCGCCCCCGCGCGGCCCGCCTGCGCGACGATATGCGCCTCGCTTTCGTGATAGCGGGCGTTCAGCACCTTGTGCTCCACACCCTCTTCATTGAGGAATTGCGAGAGCAGCTCCGACTTTTCGATCGACACGGTGCCGACCAGCACCGGCTGGCCCTTTTCGGCATGTTCGCGAATGGTCCTGGCGATGCCGCGGAATTTGTCGGTGGTATCCTTGTAGAAGGTATCTTCCTCGTCGATCCGCTGCACCGGGCGGTTGGTGGGGATTTCAACGACATTGAGCTTGTAGATGTCGTGCAATTCCGCCGCCTCGGTCGCCGCGGTGCCGGTCATCCCGCCGAGCTTGGGATACATGCGGAAATAGTTCTGGAAGGTGATCGAGGCGAGCGTCTGGTTCTCAGGCTCGATCCGCACGCCTTCCTTGGCCTCGACCGCCTGGTGGAGCCCGTCCGACCAGCGCCGCCCATCCATCATGCGGCCGGTGAATTCATCGATGATGATCACCTTGCCGTCCTTGACGATATAGTCGGTGTCGCGGCGGAACAGGACGTTGGCGCGCAGCGACTGGTTCACATGGTGGACGAGCTGCGTGTTTTCGATGTCGTAGAGGTTGGTGCCATGGAGCAGCCCCGCGTCCTCCAGCAGCCGCTCGACCCGCTCGGTCCCTTCCTCGGTGAGCGTGATGTTGCGCTGCTTTTCGTCCTTTTCGTAGTCCGCCTCGTCGAGCTGCTTCACCAGCGCATCGACCGCGATGTACATGTCGGACTTGTCATCGGTTGGGCCGGAGATGATCAGCGGCGTGCGCGCTTCGTCGATGAGGATTGAATCGACCTCGTCCACGATCGCGAAGTTGAAGGGTCGGTGGACCATCTCCTCGCGCGAGTATTTCATATTGTCGCGCAGGTAATCGAAACCGAGCTCGTTGTTGGTCGCGTAGGTGATGTCCGCGTTATACGCGTCGCGCCGCTCCTGTTCGGTGAGGTTGGGGACGATCACCCCGGTGGTGAGCCCCAGGAAGCGATAGACCTGCCCCATCCAGTCGCAGTCGCGCCGCGCCAGATAGTCGTTGACCGTGACGACGTGGACGCCCTTCCCCTCGAGCGCGTTGAGATAGGTGGCGAGCGTTGCGACCAGCGTCTTGCCCTCACCCGTGCGCATCTCCGCGACCTCGCCGCGGTGGAGGACGATGCCGCCGATCATCTGCACGTCGTAATGGCGCTGGCCGAGCGTCCGCTTGGCCGCCTCCCGCACCACTGCAAAGGCTTCGGGGAGGAGGTCGTCGAGCGTTTCGCCCCCCGCCAGCCGCGACTGGAATTCGGCGGTCTTGCCCCGCAGCTCTTCATCAGACAGGCCGGTCACCGACGGTTCGAAGCCGTTGATCCGCGCGACGATCTTTTCGAGCGATTTGACGTAGCGATCGTTCGACGAACCGAAGATCGACTTGGCGATGTTACCCAACATGGCAAAATATCCGGTAGCGCGAGCCGTCTGGGGGCGTCGCGGAAGTTCAGGCTAAGTTCACACCAAAAACGCGGGAATTGCGCGCTTTCCGCGCGGTCCCGCCGAGGCGTCTATTCGCGCAAAACGTCGAGTCGCGGGCGGGGACCGGCGACAAGCCGCGCCGTTGCGCGAAGCTGCGCACGTTCACGCAGTGAAGGAAACCCCGCCGACGGCCGCAGCGTCGCCGCCCGCTCCCGCTGGGCCGCGGTGACCGCGACCGCAGCCGCGCTCGCCTGCCACATCTCCACCGCCGAGGCCGCCGACGGCGCGCGCGCCTGTGCCGCGGGCCCACCCAGGGCCGCGAACAGCGCGGACATCATCGCAAGCAGCTTCAGCAAAGGCAGCGTCCCATCGCTCCGGGACTTAGCCGCCCAAAGCTTGGCGTTCGCTTAGCGGATCGCTGCGAGCGCGTCACCTGTCAGTTGATCGCCCCGCCCACACCATGTTCGCTATGGTTCGCGCTTGATCGCGGGGCCGGCTTGTCGCACCGCCGCGGCATGACCGTCAGCCCCCTCGCCCGCCCCTTCCCCGATCTGCCGCCCGTTCGCGGGGTCGAGCTGCGCGTCGCGCGGGCGGGGTACAAGGCTTGGGACCGCGCGGACCTGACGCTGGCGCTGCTGGCGGAGGGAACCAGCGTCGCAGGCGTGTTCACCCGCAACATCTGTTGTTCGAGCGAGGTCGAGCTGGGCCGCGCCGCCCTCCCCCACGGCCGCGCGCGGGCGCTGGTTGTCAACGCCGGCAACAGCAACGCCTTCACCGGCGCGCGCGGGCGGGCAGCGGTGGAGGGGATCGTCGCGGACGTCCGCGCGCGGACCGGCTGCGCGCCCGACGAGGTCTATGTCTCCTCCACCGGGGTGATCGGCGTGCCCTTGCCGCTCGATGTCGCGCAGGCCGGGCTCGCGCTGGCGTTTGACGCCCCGCCTGCGGACTGGCGAGCCGCGACCGACGCGATCGGCACCACCGACACATTCGCCAAGGCCGCGCACGCCTCCGCCACCGTCGCGGGCGAAGCGGTCGAAGTCGTCGGCATCATCAAGGGTTCGGGCATGATCGCGCCGGACATGGCGACGATGCTCGGCTACATCTTCACCGACGCCAGGGTCACGCCGACGTTGCTGCAGGAGATGCTGACGCGGGCGAGCGCGCGCAGCTTCAACGCCATCACTGTCGACAGCGATACCTCCACCAGCGACACGGTGCTCCTGTTCGCAACGGGCAAAGCCGGGCATGCGGAGCTGACGCGCTGGGAGGACGACGGCGCGAGCGAGCTTTACGCTGCGATCGAGATGGTCGCGCTTACGCTCGCGCAGCTCGTCGTGCGCGACGGAGAGGGTGCAACCAAGTTCATCGAGGTGCGCGTCACCGGCGCAGTCAGCGACGAAAGCGCGCATCGCGTCGCGCTCGCCATCGCCAATTCGCCGTTGGTGAAGACTGCCATCGCGGGCGAGGACGCGAACTGGGGGCGGGTGGTGATGGCCGTCGGCAAGGCCGGCCAACCCGCCGACCGCGACCGCCTCTCGATCGGCTTCGGCGGCATCACCGTGGCGCGCGACGGCATGGTCGTGGAGGGCTACGACGAAGCCCCCGTCGCCGCCCACCTGCAGGGCGAGGAGGTGCGCATCGACGCCGACCTCGGCCTCGCCAACGGCGCCGCCACCGTGTGGACTTGCGACCTCACCCACGGCTACATCAGCATCAACGCCGATTATCGGAGCTGACTTTTCGTGGCGGGACCGACTGCGCCAGCGCGGCGAACCGTTCCGGCCTGCGTGCGATCATGCCAAAACCGATTGATTTGTAGTCCGATCTGGCGAAAACTTCGGACGACTGGCCGGGGAGGGAGGGGTCCATGCCGTTCGTCGTTTCCGTGGTAAAATATTTCGTGCTGGCGCTGCTGTTCATTCTACTCGTCGGCGCGATCCTCCTAGTCCTGCAGGCAGCCTCTTCCGAGGCGCCGTGGCTGTCCGCCGCAGCTTTCGCGACCACCATTGGCGCGGGTCTGCTTTTGCTGGTTAATCTATTTCTATTGGCGATAATGATTTCGGTACACGATCGGCACCGGGAAATCGCCGACGGCGTGCACCGTCTCGCTGACATCGCTGAGCAGCGACTGCTCCGGGGACGTGGGGGAGACGATGCGTAGCAATAATGATCACGTGAAGCATGGCCTGCTTTTCATTGCGATTGCGGGCTTGGTCGCCGTCGCGCTGTTTGTCGGGACGCTCATGTCCCGTAACGGCAATGACGACGCGCAAATCGATGGCGATTCGGCGGCGAGGCTCGAGCGGCGTCCATACTCGAATGATGTCAACGCGCAGACTGTGATCGCCACGGATGACGCGCGGTCATTCGAAACTGCCGTCGCCGAGCGACTAGGCCGATCCCAGTCGCGCGCGAATCCGAGTTTTGATTGCTCGCGTGCCGACAGGCCGTCTTTGCGCCTGATCTGCTCTGATGAAAGCCTTGCGGCGAGCGATCGCGAGCTGTCCAGTAGCTACCGGGTTTACATCGCACAGTTCGTTGGAACGGAACGTCAGCAGCTTCTCCAAGCGCAGCGCAGGTTGCTGGCGGAGCGGGATCGCTGCGTCACCTACAATTGCGTCGCCGACTGGTACGACCGCGTGCTCGATATCTACCGCCAATCGCCGACGCGCCCGACTTGGAGGGCCGAGCTGGACGCACCCGAAAGGCAGGGCGACAAGTCGTTGGAATCGATGGACGCGCCAGACCAGCTACCCGACTCGAGCGAGAAGCCACTCTACTAGAGGGCGCTCTCGAGCCAGCCTTTGAGTGCACTCTTGGGAGCGGCGCCGACCTTTTCGGCGACTTTCTGTCCGCCCTTGAACAGCATCATCGACGGGATGCCGCGCACGCCGAGCTGGCCGGCGATGTTGGGGTGGTCGTCGATGTTCATCTTGGCGATGACCACGCGGCCGGCGAGTTCGTCGCTGATCTCTTCGAGCGCCGGGCCGATCATCTTGCACGGCCCGCACCATTCCGCCCAGAAATCGACCAGCACCGGAGTGTCGCTGTCGAGCACGTCGGCCTGAAAACTCGCGTCGCTGATCGCCTTGGTCGGCATGGGGGAATGCTCCTTTGAAAGTCTCGATGCGGAGATAGGTTCGCTCCGCCCGTGGCTCAAGCGCTCTCGCTCCCCGTCGGGGTGAGGTGGGGCATGGCATCGGCGAGTTCGGCGGCGTCGAACAGGAACAGCCGCGCCTCACGCGTGTAGAGCAGGCCCGCGCGCACCTCCCGCCCGGGATAGATCGCCGCCAACGCGCGGGCATAGGCCGCCATCTGCGCGCGGTAGCCGGCGGGCACCGCAGCGCGGTCACGCGGCACCGCGCCGGTCTTGAAATCGAGCAGGTCGATGCGATCCGCCGTCACGCGCAGCCGGTCGATCGTGCCGGCGATGACTCGTCCATCGACCAGCGCGGAGAAGGGCACCTCCGCCAGCGTGTCCGCGCCGAACCACGACGCCACCGCGGGGTCGGAGGCGAGCCGCAACACCTCCTCGACCATGGCCGCGCGCTCTTCGGCGTCGATCTGCGGCGCCACCTGCGCCAGCCAGCGCGCCATCGCCGCCGACTGCGCCGCCGGGTCGCCGGGGGGGAGCCGCTCGAACAGCGCGTGCATCAACACGCCGCGATCGCGAGCCTGGCGCGCCG
>CAKZIN010000087.1 GCA_936933955.1 uncultured Sphingopyxis sp.
CGTGCGCGCCCGAGCATCGGGCCCTGGGTCACTGCTGAGGCGGCGTCTGGTGGTCCGGGTGGCCGGTGGCGTGGAGCCGTCGGACGGCCGGACCCGTCCGGCCCGCGCTGGCTGGGCCGTGGCGCCGTCAGCCCCTCTTCGCGCCGCGCCACCGGAAGATGGCGTAAAATTGCCTCCTGGTGCGGAAGGTCCCGCTTTCGACATGCTCCCACCCGGCGCGCGAGCGGATCATCTGCTCGTGGTTGGAGTGAAGATAGAGTAGCACGAGGTCAGCGGTCGCCTCCCGGTGGCTGCGCTCCGCGTTGTCGAGCACCTTGCCCAGGAGCGGCTCGTCGAATGGGTTGTTGAGGAATAGGACCGTCGGAGCGGACGGGAACTGGAACTGCGTCGCATCGCCGTTCACCTGCGTGAACTCCACGTCCGGATGGCGGCGGCCGAACACGTCGATGTTGCGACGGGCCGTGGCGTCGAGGAGAGGGTCCAGTTCGACGCCGACCACCTTCCTGAAGCCCGCCCTCGCCGCCAGGAGGAGGCCGCGGCCCTTTCCCGACCCAAGATCTATGAAGAGCGTCTTCGAACGATCGGCGATGGACGCGCGCTCGACCACGTGGTCGAAGAAGTCGGGCTCGACCGGCTCATCCCGCACGGCGCCCCTCTTCAGCCCATCCGGGACGTCGAACTCCTCCGGCGGAACCGTTCCGGACGTGTCGACGCCGTGCTCCCGGTCGAATGAGCGGTCATAGGCATAGCGGTGCTCCCCGTAGCGGCCGGACACGAGGAGCCGGAGGTTGGCGACCAGGAGCGCCACGAAGCCGCCTGGACCGAGGCGTCGCAGCGCGCGCAGGGCACGTGACATGATGGAGCCCGGAGGAGCGGAACGCCTCCTGCTCATTCGCCATCCAGGATCTGGCGGGTCGTGCGGCGTGTCGCCGCGCTGACCAGCCGTGCCCGGGTCCGGAGCCGGCCGCAGTGACGCTCGTGCAGGATCATCCGTGCCCCCTTCGCCCATGATAAGCAGCGGGCGGCGGCGCCCCTCGCGACGGCCGAAGCGCTGCCGAGGATGAGCTGCGGACCTAACCCGGGCGACGCGCCGGGCTCGCGCCGGTTCTCCGTCTATTGCCTGGCCAGGGTCAGCGTGGTCAGGTCGAGGGTGAACCGCCCTCCATCCGCCGGCGGCGTCATCACCGCCGCGAACAGCATGGTGGGACCTCGCGCGTCGGCCGGCACGTGAACGACGCCGGCGCGGTCCGTGGCCATGTGGCGCCTTTGTCCGTCCGAGGTAACGACGTCGACGGGATAGTCCGGCAGCGGACGCCCCATGCCGAGGAGCCGGTAGCGGTCGGGTCCACTCCCGGTCGCCACGAACTCCAGCGCCACTCCGACAGGTTGCGCCGCCTCCGAGCTCCTCTTGCAGGTGCGCACGCACATGATCGTCTTGGCGAACCGGCGGGACAGGACGCGCAGCGTCCTCGGGCGCGACAGCGCCTCGACCGCGGCCTGCGCGTCGCGGCTGACGCGATACTCCTCGAGGATCAGCGGGATGCGGTCCTCGCCATATTCGACCTCGCGGTCGCGCACCTTGACCGCGGCGACGACGGTGCCTGGCCTAGCCCCCGTCAACGTCAGGTTGAGCGCGTTCGCGCCCACGGCCCCCGCCTGCAGGCGCGGTGCGCCCGGGCCGCGCGCGTAGAGCCGCTCGATGCGGTCGACAGTCAAGGCTGTCTCTCCCGCCGGAAAGGAGGAGCCGACCGTCGCCTGGATCGTCGGAACGCGCGTTCCGGTCGTCACGAAGCTGCCGGGAAGGAGGAAAAAGTCGTGTGCATCGACGGCCGGTGCCCACGAGACCACTCCCGCCAGCAGGGCGAGGCGGACTCGCCTGCCAGGAAACCTCCAGCTCGAAGTCCGCACCCGTCCTGCAACAGCCATCTTCCATCCTCCATGTCAGTCCAGGCGAGCCAAGATGCCCTTCATCTGCTCGATCTCGGTGCGCTGCGCCTCGACGATCTCGCCGCACAATTGGCGAAGCTCGGCGTCTTCCAGCCGTGCCTCCTGACACATCAGGATGGCGCCGGAATGGTGGGGGATCATGGATCGCACGAACTGGACGTCGCCGACTGCGGCCTGCGTCCGGATCGCCATGAACGCGGCGACGAACAGGACGGCGAAGCCGGCGTGCAGGACGAGGTTCAGCCGCTTGTTGCCATACATGCTACCCATCATCAGCAGCATGAGGATCGCCATCGGCGCGACCATCGTCAGCGCCATGTAGAACATGTTGATGTTGTGGAAGAAGCTCCCCGTCCCGTCGATCATGCTGAACATCACAAAATACATGATGATCGTGCTGATCGTGAGGTTGATGCCGAGCATCACGTAGTGCCTGCCCATGGCCTTGTGGCCGCCGTGGCGGTGCGGCGTCGGCGTATCGGTCATCTGGTGATCTCCTCTTGGTCGCGGAGGCAAGTCGCCTTTAACACCGTGTCAGGGTCAAGCGGGTCCGCCACTCGGCGGCGAAGATGCGTAGACGGCCGTCCGGCCGTCAGCGAAGAAGGCCATGACCTGGAACGGATCGCGCCGGCCGTCAGAGGTCTCCATGCCGGGCGAGCCGGCCGGCATGCCGGGAACGGCGATCCCGCGCAGACCCTGTGGACGCTCGCGAAGCATCCGCTCGACGGCCTCAATGGGGACGTGCCCCTCGACGGTCAGCCCGGCCACCTCCGTCGTGTGGCATGAACCGAGCTCCTCCGGGACGCCGAGCCGCGCCTTCACGGCCGCCATGTCCACCTCGTTCACGACCTCAACCGGATAGCCGGCGCGCCGGGCGATGTCCGCCCAGCTGTGGCAGCATCCGCAGTTCGGGTCCTTGTGCACGACCATCGCCGGACGCGCGGCGGCGGTCGCCCGTTCCGGAGCAGCAGGCTGTTCGCTCTCGCCCGGCGCGTCGCGGGAGCACCCGGCGACGAGCAGGCCGGCGAAGGCGCAGCCGCCCGCGAGCACGCTCCGACGGCTCAGGCTTCCGACGTGGACGTCGCGCATGGATCGGACGTCCTCCTCCCCTGCCGATACGCAGGCGACCGCGCCTTCCCTCAGCATCGGGGCGATTCACCCGAAATGGCCGGAGCATCGTGAAGGGAAAGGTGGTCCGCGTGCGTAGAGATCCAGGAGCGGGGGCATCACGACACCGACCACGGAGACCCGATATGCACCACTTGCGAGACATGATCGCCGCACATCCCGACGTCCGCGGCAACACCAACGATTCGCTCATCCGCTGCATCGAGGAGTGCTTCAGCTGCGCCCAGAGCTGCACGTCCTGCGCCGACGCATGCCTCGCGGAGGAGATGGTCGCCGACCTGCGTCAGTGCATCCGGCTGAACCTCGACTGCGCCGACATCTGCCTGGCCTCGGGCACCATCGGCACCCGCAGGACCGGCAGCAACGAGCAGGTGATCCTCGCCACCCTGGAGGCGTGCGCGCAGGCCTGCGCGCTCTGCGCCGAGGAGTGCGAGCACCATGCGAGCATGCACGAGCACTGCCGCATCTGCGCCGAATCCTGCCGCCGCTGCGAGCAGGCCTGCCGCGAGGCGATCCAGTCGATCGGCACCGGAGCCCGCTCGGGAACCGAGAGCCTGATCCAGCCAGCGTGAACCGGAGCGCGTGGCGGGAGCCGTCAGGACCCGCCACGCGGCTTCTCCCCGCCGGCTTGCGGGCGAGTGGCTTCCGCGCTCATCATGAGGGCTGGCCGCACCTGCCGCGTATATCGGCACGCGGGGAGGAGAGGGAAATGCCTGATCTCGATCATCTGTTGCGGCGCCTCGGCGAGGAGCAAGCGCCGGACCGGCTCTCAACCTTGGAGGACAAGGTCCTCGACAGGGTCCGTGGCCACAGCTTCGAGCAGGAGCCGCTCCGCTACCGTGCCGGCGCGATAGCGTTGGCGCTCCTGATGGGCCTCGCCGGCGGGATGCTGCCGCAGGGGGGCGATCGCGGAAGTGCCCGCGTCGCTCCCTTCGGCGAGCCCGCGGACCTTGCGCCGTCGACGCTGCTGGTCGGCCGCCCGTGAGGCCGGCACTCCGCCGTCTCCTCGTCCTCGCCGCGGTCGCCTTCCTCGCAGCGCTGGCGGGGGTGCTCATCGGGCGCGGAATATCGGAACGGGCGCCGGAGCAGTCGAGCGCGCTGCATGAGCTCCTGCACGAAGAGATCGGGCTCGACGAGCGGCAGCTCGCGCAGATCGAGGAGCTGGAGGCGACCTTCGCGGCCAGACGCCGAGCGCTCGAAGCCGAAATCCGCGCCGAGAACGCCCGCCTCGCCGCCGCCATCCAGGCGGAGCGCGGCTACGGCCCGCGCGTCACCGCCGAGATCGAGCGGTCCCACCAGATCATGGGCGAGCTCCAGAAGGCGACGCTGGAGCACATCTTCGCCATGCGGACGGTGCTGCGGCCGGATCAGGCCGAGAGGTTCGACCAGGCGGTGGTGAGGACCCTGACCGCTGAGGCGGAATGAGGTGCGTTCCGGCGGAATGCAGCGACGGCGAGCTGGCCGCCCTCACCATCGCGGGGAAGCAGGAGGCGTTCACCGAGATCATGAGGCGCCACCAGGCGCCGCTCTACCGGATGATCAGGGGCCATGTCGGGAACCCGGAGGACGCGCTCGACCTCGTCCAGGAGAGCTTCGTGTCCGCCTACAGGCGGCTCGACAGCTACGACCAGTCGCGGCCGCTGCGCGCCTGGCTGGCCCGCATCGCGATCAACAAGTGCCGAGACTGGGCGCGTCGGCGCGCCGTCCGCCGCTACCTGTTCTCCTCGGATCCGATGCCGGATCAGGACGGGGTTCCCGACCTGGCGCCCCTCCTCGACAAGGCCGCGGCCGACAAGCAGGATCTGGAGCGGCTGTGGCAGGCCATCGCGGCGCTGCCGCGCAGCCTCAAGGAGCCGCTGATCCTCAGGACGATCGACGGACTGTCGCAGGCCGAGGTCGCGTCGGTCCTCCGGATCAGCGAGAAGGCGGTGGAGACGAGAGTCTATCGGGCGCGCAGGCAGCTGGCGGGTTCGCGCGAACCGGATGTGGACTAACGGGCGAGCAAAGGGCCCACGACGCCGTTGCTCGGGCGCAGGAGCCGGGTCCAGGAGCGAACATGCGATCGGGCTGCGCGCGGAAGGGGGACGCGAGTTGAAGACCAGGTTGCCGCTTCTCGCGCGGCGTCTGCACAAGTGGCTCGCCCTCGTGGTGGGCGTTCAGGCGATGGTCTGGACGCTGTCAGGCTTCTACATGGTCGCCATCGACCTGGACTTCATCCACGGCGACCATCTCGTCCGCGAGGAGCCGCCTCGGTCGCTGGACGCGGCCGCGCTGGGCGACCCGCTGCTGGCGGCGCGCGCCGTGCCGGGCACGACCGGCGTGCGGATGCAGCACGTGCTTGGGCGCGACGTCTACATCGCAGCCGGTGCGCAGGGGGAGGTGGCGCTGGACGCCCGCAGCCTCGAGCGCCTCCCGAGGCCGACCGAAGCGGACATCCGCCGCATCGCGCAGGAGCGGTTCAACGGTCCCCGGCCGATCGTCACCGTCGAGCTGCTCGACGAGGTTCCCTTCGAGATCAGGGGGCGACCTCAATGTCGCGCTCACCCAGTTGTCATTTCGACTGGCAAATGCCCTTGACGAGACCAACCGTGAGCTTGCCGGTCTGCTTCGCGGACAAGCAACGGAAATCGGACGCGCCGAACGCGGTACGGCGTCGCGCGAGGGCGGCGCGACCCCGGTCATGGCCCTGCTGCAGCAGGCATGGGGCGAGCTCGACACGGGTGTGAGGTAGGAAATCCGTGACGAGGGCAAAACCTCGGGCGATATCTCGTGACGGAGGTGGGGCCGATGTCCTCCGGCGTGATGACCAGGCGGCTGTCCTCGCCGAACTCGGCGTTCAGCCGCTCCGACGGCAGCTCGCGGCGGTAACCGCTGACCCGCGGGAAGCGGATTTCCAGATCGGCGCGTTCGGCGATGGCGTGGACGCGGGTGACCGGCTTTGGCGGCTTAGGATCGACCTTCTGCGGCGAACGCGCGAAGTCGAACGGGATGCCCATGATGTCGGCGTACTCGACGTCGAACAGGCCATCCTTGTTGAGCTCGTATGACTGGCGGCGCAGCCCGCGGCCGACGACCTGCTCGCACAGCAGCTGGGTGCCGAAGGCGCGGACGCCCAGGATGTGCGTGACCGTGTTGGTATCCCAACCCTCCGTCAGCATGGATACAGACACCACACAGCGGATCTGCTCGCCGAGCCGGCCGGGGCGGCCGACCGTGTTCATCACCTCGCGCAGCAGGTCACCTTCGCCAACGTCACCCTTGAGCGCGCCGGCGCCTTCACGGGCGGCGAGCTCGCGCTTGAACTGCTCGATCTCGGCGAAAGCAGCCTCCTTGAACCCCTTGTCGAGCGCCTCGCCCGCTTCGAGCTGACGGGAATCGATTAGCAAGGTACGCGGTTTGGGCAGGCGGCCGCCATGCTCGTCGTAATTGCGAAACAGCTCGAGATGGCCGGCGTGGAAGGCGGCGCGCTCGCCCGCCTCGGCGTCGCCGCGCTCGAAGCCGGCGATCCATTCGAATACCAGCTTGGAGATGGCGGTGTTTTGGCACACGACGATGAATACCGGCGGCACGCCAATGCCGACCTTCTGCCAACGGTCAAACTCGCTGGCATAGTGGCTGTAGAGCGAGTTGAGGGCCGTCAGCAGGAGCGGGTTGAGGTCGAACGGGCTGAGCTTGTTCGCGCTCGCGGTCGACTTCGGCATCGACTTGCCGATGTGTTTCCACAGGTCACGGTAGACGACCGTGTCGGTCTGGACGAGGTTGTCGGTGACCGGCACCCGCGGCAGCTTGACGATGCCGCTCTCGATCGCGTCCATCAGGCTGAAGTCGGACACGACCCAGGGGAACAGCGTCCCCTCCTGATAGCCTGAGCCGCGCAAGAAGAAGGGGGTGGCGGAGAGATCATAGACCGCGCGCACGCCGTCGGTGCGCTTGCCCTTTCTCAGCTGGCGGTCGAGCGCCTCGATGCCGTTGATCCACAGCCGGGCCGCCTCCTCGTTCGCTTCCGCTTCCTTCTTCTCGTCGCCGGTCAGCGCGCCCTCGGCATCACCACCCACCTTGTGGCGGTAGCAATGGTGCGCCTCGTCGTTGATCACGTTGACGCGCTCGAACCGCAGCAGCTTGCCGCACGCCCGGTCCAGCATCTGTGCGTCGGTCTCGATCGTCCGGACCGGCTCGGGATCGTTGCCCTGGAGGAAGCTGCGGGCCGCCTTCGGCATCGCCAGCGTCTCGCGGTGCTGGAAGCTGTGATAGTTGGTGATGACGATCTCGGCCCGGCGGATCTCGGGCAGCATCTCGGGCGGCACGATCTCGCGGGTGTCGTAGTAGTTGCCCGGTTCGCTCGGCTGAAGCACCCGCAACCGGTCCTTGATCGTGATGCCGGGCGCGACGATCAGGAACGCGGGTGAGAGGTCCTTGGTCTCCTTGCGGCCTGCGTTGATCGCCTGCCAGGCGATCAGCATCGCCATCACGGTCGTCTTGCCGCTGCCCGTCGCCATCTTCATGGCAAGGCGGAACAGCGCCGGATTTGCCTCCTCGTTGTCCCTGGCGATCTGATCGAGCAGTCCCCGCGTCGCCGCCCTGCGGGGCGCGACCTCGGTCAGCCAGATCATCGTCTCGACCGCCTCGATCTGGCAGAAGAAGGGGCGGGGCCCGGCCCATTGCTCCTTCGGCCGTCGCCAGTGTTCCAGCAGCCGCTGCGTTGCCGGAGTCACGCCCCAGTCGGTCGGATTAGGCACACCACGCCACGCATCCACGTAGCCGCGGATTTCGTTGATCTTCGCATTCTCGGTGTAGGTCTCGAGATCGAGAGACGCCTGTGTGGCGGCGGCCTTCTTCCGCGACGCTGGCACCGGCACGATGAACTTGGACGGGCGCCGTCCCCTGATCGGCTCTCCTTCGACCGGCTGCCCTGTGTCGTCGAGCCGATGATACAAAGACGGCGGCGCGTAGGGCGAGTTCAGAATCGGCCGTCCGTAAAAGCTCGTACTCAAGCGCCCCATCTCCCCTGAACGTCTTCATGTTCGACGCGCTGCCGCTTTGTCAAAGGGTGGCAGGTTTGAAGATTAGTTCGGCTGTGGTGTCGCGCGGTGCCCCCAGCCCCAGCCGGCCCGTAAGCCAGCATCACGCGACCCGGTCTGGCACTCCAAGCCTTACATCGGACATCCAGAGGCGGTACGATAATATTTGCGCGCGGTCAGGCCGCGTTGCCGCCGCCTTTGAGCGTGCCAGTGAGATGCAGGTCGAGATCGATCCTCACCGCGGCCGCTCGGCGCTTGAGCTTCCTGCGAAGCGACGCCAGCTTCAGTTCGCTCACCCCCAACCCGCAGCGAAGGGCCGACCCGCACAGCCCCTTGCCGATACCATCGATCAGCGCTGTCATGAGGGGATCACCGCCCGCGAGTTCCTCCAGGGCTTCTGCGGCGGCAGCGCGCCGCGCCTCGTGCTCGAGCTCCTGCTCTGCGTTTCGGGAGACCGGCGCCCAGCGATCTAGGACAGTTTCATCGTTCGCGGGAACGATGATGATGCCAGCGGCGCGACGCCGCGCGCGTGCGCGGTTGATGCCGGAAGCGGCGCTGGAGAGGACACCCTCAAGCCGGCTGTCGACGCCATGCGACCAGTTGGGCAAACGCAGCGCGCGTACCATCGCGTCGCTCAACAGGTCATCGGCGTCGGCACCGCAACGGCGTGCGTGATGGTTCGCCATCGCTCGCAAGCCCGTCGGATCGCGAAAGCGCTGTTCGAGCACAGCCAGCGTTGCTTGATCGTTTCGTGCGGCAGCATCGGCTTCATTAGCACAATGCGCCGTGGCGCTCATATTCGGACACGATGTCCGAATTTTCTTGCTGTGGCGCATTGGTGGATTGGTACGATCGGACATGTCAGCCGCCCTTGCGTTGTGATCGCCCGCTGTCCGTTGGACTTCGCGTTCGGTCGTCAGATTGTTGTTGGGGGGCCGAATCCGTGGCTCGTCCACTCTCGGCAGGAACGCCCGTAGACCGGGGCCGCAGACGCTGGATCGAGGATCCACGCTTTGTACGCTCGCCACGTGCACTCGCAGGCAGCGATGGATAAAGCGTTGAGAGATACGGTGTGTTGTCGGTTAAACGTCTCTAGGGTTACCGTCCGCTGATCGCACACACTCCCTTACGCCCGCACGCTCGGAACGGTGTTACTACTCCCGCGCCTTCGCGCCCTTTCGGGTCGGAAATTCCGGCCCCCGCACGGTCATCCGCGCGGCGTTGTAGGGTCGCTGGAGCGCGATGACGTCGTCTAAGCCACCGGTCATCCAGCGTTCGTGATCGGCGCGCTCGAGCACGGTGATCATCGCCTTGGGGTGGATCGGAGCGACGAGCTCGTTGGGGTCGCAGGTGACCATGGCGAAGCCGCGTTTGCCGTCGGCGAGCGGCTGATCAGCTTTGAGCGCGGTCGTGACTTCATCACGCCGCCTTCCGCTGCAAGTCGTGCTTGGCCTTGAAAAGGTTCGTCGCCCACGGCTGGAACGTCTGCGCGACGAATTTGCTGTGCGGCATCGCTGCAGCTGCGCCGTCGGCGACCTCAGCGGTCGAAGCAGTCGGTTGCCAGGCCACCTCACCCGTCATGGAGAGGGTTTCCAGCGCGACGACGGTGGTGGTGAGCACGTCCGCCAGCACCTGTTCGCGCACCCGGCCCCACTCGCCGTTCTCGACCAGGCGGCCGATGCTGGTCGACGGGCTGGGCTTGCACGGGATCGACAGTGCCGCCGCAAGCTCGGGCAAATGCACTGTCCCGGCCTTCACCGAGAGCGCGTGGCACAGGTCGAGCT
>CAKZIN010000088.1 GCA_936933955.1 uncultured Sphingopyxis sp.
CAAGTCCATCCTGCTCGACGCGCTCGGGCTGACGCTGGGCGCGCGCGCCGACAGCGGGCTGGTGCGACAGGGTGCGGCGCGCGGACGCGTCAGCGCGAGCTTCGCGCCGCTGGCGGCCGGCCACCCCGCGCTGACGCTGCTCGATGACGCGGGGATTGAGGTCGAGCCCGGCGAGCCGCTCGTCATCCGCCGCGAACTGCGCGCCGATGGGGGCAGCCGCGGCTTTGTCGCCGACCAGCCGGCGAGCGCGGCGCTGCTGCGCGACCTCGGCGCGACGCTGGTCGAGGTGCACGGTCAGCATGACGAACGCGGCCTGCTCAACCCCCGTGGCCACCGCGCGCTGCTCGACGCCTACGGCCGAATCGACCGCGCGGCGCTGGCTGAGGCGCATGCGGCATGGCGCGCGGCGGATGAGGCACTCGAAACCGCGCGCGCCCAGGTCGAACGTGACGCGGCGGAGCTCGAATATCTCGACCACGCCGTCGCCGAACTGACCGCCCTCGCGCCGCAGGAGGGTGAGGAAGCCAGCCTCGCCGAGGCACGCGCGGCGATGCAGAAGGGCGCGCGGCTGGCTGAGGACATGGGCGGGGTCGACGCGCTGCTTGGCGGGTCGGCGGGCGCGCTGGCGCAGCTGCGGGCGGCGACGCGCAAGCTCGACCGGCTGGCAGGCGAGCATGACGCCTTTGCCGACGCGCTCGCGGCATTCGACCGCGCGCTGATCGAGGCTGGTGAGGGCGAGGAAGCACTCGAGCGCGCGGGCGAGGCGCTGCGCCACGACCCCGACGAGCTCGACCGCATCGAAACGCGGCTGTTCGACCTGCGCGGCCTTGCGCGCAAGCATCGGGTGGAGCCGGACGCGCTGTCCACGTTGCTCGCCGACATGACCGCGCGGCGCGACGCGGCGGCAGGCGGTGCAGGCTCGCTCGCGCGGCTCGAGGCGGAGCGCGACGCGGCGCGCGCAACCTATCTCGCGGCGGCCGAGGCGGTGAGCGCGGCACGCACCGAGGCGGCCGCTCGGCTCGACGGCGCGGTCGCGGGGGAGCTCTCGCCGCTGAAACTCGACGCCGCGCGTTTCCGTACCGACGTGGCGCGGCTCGACGAGGGGCAGTGGGGGCCCGATGGCGCCGACCGCGTCGAATTTCTCATCGCCACCAACCCCGGCGCGCCGTTTGCGCCGCTGATGAAGATCGCCAGCGGCGGCGAACTATCGCGCTTCCTGCTCGCACTGAAGGTCGCGCTGGCTGAGGTCGGCGGTGCCGACACGATCATCTTCGACGAGATCGACCGCGGAGTCGGCGGTGCCGTGGCCAGCGCCATCGGCGACCGCCTCGCCGCGCTGGCGGGGAGCCGGCAAGTGCTGGTCGTGACGCACAGCCCGCAGGTCGCCGCGCGGGGCGGGAACCACTTTCTCATCGCCAAGGCCAGCGACGGCACCGTCACCCGCACCGGCGTGCGCGAACTCGATGCCGCCGACCGCCGCGAAGAGGTGGCGCGGATGCTCTCCGGCGCCGAAATCACCGACGAGGCGAGGGCGCAGGCGGAAAGGTTGCTGAGCGTATGAGAACCGACCCCGCCGTGCGCATTGCCGAGCTGTCGGCGGAGGTCGCGCGGCACGCGGCGCTCTACCACGACCAGGACGCGCCGAAGATTTCGGACGCCGATTATGACGCGCTGGTGCGCGAGTTGACCGCGCTGGAGGCCGCGCATCCGCAGTTCGCGCGCGCGGATAGTCCGTCGCAGGCGGTGGGCGCGACGCCGACCTCGTCGCTGACGAAGGTCACACATGCGAAGCCGATGCTCAGCCTCGACAACGCGTTCAGCGCGGGGGAGGTCGAGGAGTTCGTGGCGCGTGTGCGGCGCTTTCTATCGCTCGGCGAGGACGAGCCGGTCGCGCTGCTGGCGGAACCGAAGATCGACGGGCTCAGCTGCTCGCTGCGTTACGAGGACGGCGCGCTGGTCCTGGCGGCGACGCGCGGCGACGGCGCGGTGGGCGAGGACGTCACCGCCAACGTCCGCACGATCGCGGGGGTGCCGCAAATACTCCCCTCCCGCTTGCGGGAGGGGCCGGGGGTGGGCGCGGAGCAACCAGCGTCGGTGTCAAACCCGGCCCACCCCCAACCCCTCCCGCAAGCGGGAGGGGAGCGAGGTGCCCCCCACATCTTCGAAATCCGCGGTGAGGTGTATCTCGACAAGGACGCGTTTGCGGCGCTCAACCAGCGACAGGCGGAGACGGGGGGCAAGCTCTACGCCAACCCGCGCAACGCGGCGGCAGGGTCGCTGCGGCAGAAGGACGCCAGCGTCACCGCGGGCCGCGGCCTCAAATTCTTTGCGCACGGCTGGGGCGAGGCGAGCGAGCTGCCCGCCGACACGCAAAGCGGGGTCATGGCCGCGCTCGCCGCGTGGGGCTTTGACGTGGCGCCGGGGGCGGCGCGGGTGGAGAGCGTCGCGGGGGCGCTCGAAACCTACGCGGCGATCGAGCACCGGCGCGCCGACCTCGCGTTCGACATCGACGGGGTGGTGTACAAGGTCGACCGGCTCGACTGGCAGGCGCGGCTGGGCTTCGTCGCCAAAGCGCCGCGCTGGGCGATCGCGCACAAATTCCCGGCAGAGCGCGCGGAAACGACGCTCGAAGCGATCGACATCCAGGTCGGGCGCACGGGCAAGCTCACCCCGGTCGGGCGGCTGACCCCGGTCGGCGTGGGCGGGGTGATCGTCGCCAATGTGACGCTGCACAACCGCGACGAGATCGCGCGGCTCGGCTTGCGGGTGGGCGACCGGGTGCGGATCCAGCGCGCGGGCGACGTTATCCCGCAGGTGGTCGAGAACCTCACTCGCGAGGCAAGCCGCGAGCCTTATCTCTTCCCCGACCACTGCCCGCAATGCGGCAGCGAAGCGGTGGCGGCGGAGGGCGAGGTCGACGTGCGCTGCACCGGCGGGCTGATCTGCCCGGCGCAGCGTTTCGAACGGCTGCGCCACTTCGTCAGCCGCGGCGCGCTCGACATCGAAGGGTTGGGCGAAAAGGCGATTGCGGAGTTCATCGGCCTCGGTTGGCTGGCGGCGCCGGCGGATATTTATCGCCTGCGCGACCATCGCGACGCGCTGATCGGGCGCGAGGGGTGGCAGGCCAAGTCGGTCGAGACGCTGCTCGCGGCGATCGAGGCCAAGCGGTCGCCCGATGCGGCGCGGCTGCTGTTCGGGCTTGGCATCCGCCACGTCGGCATCGTCACCGCGCGCGATCTGCTGAGGAGCGTGGGCTCGCTGGCCGAGATGCGGCGGCTGGCGGAGGCGGCGCGGGCGGGGGACGAGGAGGCGCGCGCGGCGCTCACCGCGGCGGACGGGGTGGGCCCGGCGGTGGTCGAGGCGCTTGGCGATTTCTTCCACGAACCGCACAATGTCGCGCTGTGGGACGACCTCTTGACGCTGGTCGAACCGCAGGCAGTGGCGCGCGCGACGCGCGAGACCGCATGGACCGGCAAGACGATCGTCTTCACCGGCAAGCTCGAGACGCTGTCGCGCGACGAAGCGAAGGCACAGGCCGAGGCGTTGGGGGCGCGCGCTGCAGGGTCGATCAGCAAGGCGACCGATCTGCTGGTCGCGGGGCCGGGTGCAGGATCAAAGCTCAAAAAGGCGGAAGAACTGGGCGTCCGCGTGGTGGACGAAGCCGGCTGGGCTGCGATCGTCTCGGAGGTTGGCTGACCCCAAGGGAGCAACGTTCAAAATGACTAAGCTAAGTAAAGAAATAACTGTTGAACTCTGGAACCAATTGCGTGAGCATATCAAGCTTACCGATCGGGAAAAAACTTACGGCCGAGGGAAGTGGTGCGCAACTATTGAAGTCGAAATAACGAAAAGTGTTTGTAGACGGTTGAGGGGTGTTGCCGAAGTAACACGTTCGCAACAATCTAGCCTGAAAGGGGGTTTCGAAAGTTATTTCCAAATTTCGGGAAAGAGGGCTCGACTCGACGGTTTCTTTCCAGAGCAGCAGGCTGTCTGGGAGGCGAAAGTTTCGAAAGTCGATACACTGTGCCGAAAGCCCGGGGCCTTCGCGTTGCACGACCTTGGGCAATGGGCACAGGACACGGTCAAACTTCTTCATTTTCATAATGAACTAACGACTGGCCTGATGTCTATTATCCTGCTGAGAAGCGATTCTGCAGATAAGAACGCACGATCTTGGTTTAATGAATGGAAAAAAAAAGTTGTGTTTCAGGGCATAGCCGATTTAACAGGCCGACAGGAGTTGCTACAAGAAGGCGCGAATCGTCGTTGGCAACTTTTCGCGTTGCTTCAACTAGCTGCTCTTGACTTTCAGCAAGTCGAAGCGATCGCATCGTCGCGTGAGTGCGTATTTACTTTTAGCGTCGGTGACCTTCCTTGGGGTGCAGAAACGCGAAAAGTTATTCCATTTCTCAACTCTGACTTTTCTGGTGCGTAGAGAGCTTCTAACCTGCCGGGCATGAACGCCGAACCTCCTCTCCACGTCTTCGACACGCCGCCGCCCGGGGCCGCGGCCGACTGGACCATCCCGCAGGAGTGGGAGCGATTCACCGCCGAGGAGCACGCGGTCTGGGACACGCTGTTCGAGCGCCAGTCCAAGATGCTCCCCGGCCGCGCGAGCGAGGCATTTCTGCGCGGGATCGACGTGCTCAAGCTCGAAAAGCCGGGCATTCCCGACTTCCGCGAGCTCAACGCCCGGCTGATGGACGCCACCGGCTGGCAAGTGGTGGCGGTGCCGGGGCTGGTGCCTGACGACGTGTTCTTCGACCATCTCGCCAACCGGCGCTTCGTCAGCGGCAACTTCATCCGCCGCGCCGACCAGCTCGATTATCTGCAGGAGCCGGACGTTTTCCACGACGTGTTCGGTCACGTCCCGATGCTCGCCGATCCGGTGTTCGCCGATTACATGGAGGCCTATGGCAAGGGCGGCTTGCGCGCGCTGGAGCACGGCAGCCTCAAGAACCTCGCGCGGCTCTACTGGTACACGGTCGAGTTCGGGCTGGTGCGCGAAGCCGAGGGGCTCCGCATCTACGGCGCAGGGATCGTGTCGTCCTATGGCGAAAGCGTGTTCGCGCTCGACGATCCGAGTCCCAACCGCATCATGCTCGACCTCGAACGGGTGATGCGCACCGATTATCGGATCGACGATTACCAGCAGGTCTATTTCGTCATCGACAGCTTCGATGACTTGCTGCGGCAGACGGTCGAGACGGATTTTGCTCCGCTCTATGCGAGGCTGGAGGGGGCGGAAACGCTCGCAGTCGACGCGATCCTGCCGGGCGACGAGGTGCTGACCCGCGGCACGCAGGCTTACGCGAATGGCAAGGCAACTGGCCGATAAGCCAACGTCGGGGTAATGCAGAAGAGGCGCTTGGCGCCTACGCCGATCACCACTCCCCCGTGTCGTCGGCGTGCGCTGCGGCGCGCGTGGTGCGTGAAGGCCTCTGCCAGCCGTAACGGCGGCGGCGGGTGAGGCGAAGGACAGGCCAGTGGGCGTCCGCAGCGCCTGCATCATCGAGGCGGAAGCCAGCGCGGCGGTAGGCGGCGATCACCGCCGCCCGCTGATCGCTCGTCAGCCCCGCCAGGAGCAGCGTCGCGCCCGGAGCGGCGATGCGGGCGATGGCCGGAGCTAGCACGATCAGCGGCCTTGCGAGGATGTTGGCGACGATCAGGTCGAACGGCGCCGCGGCGCGAATCAGCGGCGCGTCGGTGCCATCGGCGACCGTCAGCGCCAGCTCCCCCGCGCCGGGGCCTAGCGCCACGCCGTTGACGAGCGCGTTCTCCGCCGAAATCGCCACGCTCACCGGGTCGATGTCGCTCGCCAGCGCGTGCGCGCGCGGCCACAGGTGGAGCGCGGCAAAGGCGAGGAGGCCCGTCCCCGTGCCGATGTCGGCGACGTGGCGATAGCGTCGCCCGCGCCGCGCGAGCCGGTCCATTGCGGCGAGGCAGCCTGCTGTGGTGTCGTGGTGACCGGTGCCGAACGCGCGGCTCGCTTCGATGCGAAAGCTGACGACGCCCGGCTCCACGCTGGATGGGTCGGCGTGGGTGTGGACGAAGAAGCGACCAGCGCGCACCGGCTCCAGTCCTGCTTGCGACAGCGTCACCCAGTCTTCGTCGGGAAGCGCCTGCGCGCGCGGGGCTCCGTCCGCGCCGACCAGCGCGGCGAGCGCGCGCCGCGTCGCCAGGAACGCGGC
>CAKZIN010000089.1 GCA_936933955.1 uncultured Sphingopyxis sp.
CCGCAGCGTCAGATGTTGCGGCGTCCACTTCCGGTTGCAGGGCCGCTGCCTTGCGTGCGGTGCGGCGGCGCTTGGGCGCAGGCGCTGCGGCTTCCTTTGCCGCGGCTGGCTCGGGCGTCTCTTCGGCGGAAGGCTCGGCGGCGGCTTCGGGTGCAGCCTCCGTTTCGGCTTTCTTGCGCGAGCGGCGCGGTTTCTTCACCGGCTCGGCGACCGCCTCCTCGCTGGCTTCGGTCGGCTGAGCAGCCTCCTCCGCAGCGGGTTCCGCGGCCTTGCGACGTGAGCGCCGCGGCTTGGCGGGCGCTTCAACCAGAGCTTCTTCGGCCACCGGCTCTGCGGGGCCCGCTTCGACCGCATCGGTATCGGGCTCGGTTTGCGCGGCTTCCGAATCGCCCGCGTCACCGGATTCGGACGGCGCGTCCTCGGTGAACTCACCGCGACCCTCGCCGCGGCGGTTGCGACCGCCCCGACGTCCGCGGCGGCGGCGGCGCGGTTCGCGATCGCCCTCGCCATCGTCCGAGCGGACCTCACCCTTGTCCTCTGCCGCATCGGCGTCGTCGTTCGCGTCCCGCTCGGCGGAGCGCGGTTCGTCCGAGTGCTGGTCCTCGCCGTGCTCCTCGCGCGGCGCGCCTTCCTCGTCGCGACGACCACCACGGCGGCGGCGGCGACGACGGCGCGAACGTTCGCCACCCTCGCCGTCGCGCTCGTCACGCGAGCGTTCGCTGCGCTCTTCCTCGTCCTCGGCGTCGTTGTAGCCCTCGTCGGCGTCGAACGCCTCGTCCTCGTCCTCGTCGACGATGCGTTGGAACTGCGGGCGCACGGACGGCGGCGGTCCGCTCGCCTCGACGCTCATGCGAGCGCCTTCCATGTGCCCGTCCGCCTCGACCGCGATCGAGACGCCGTAGCGCTGCTCGATCTCGGTGAGTTCGTAGCGCTTGTGATTGAGGAGGTAGAAGGCCGCTTCCTGGCTCGCGCGCATCAGCAGCTGCGAACCGCGCCCGCGCGCCGCCTCTTCCTCGAGCATGCGCAGCGCGCCGAGCCCCGACGAGGCGGCGGTGCGGACCAGCCCGGTGCCGTCGCAATGCGGGCACTGGCGGGTCGATGCCTCGAGCACGCCGGTGCGCAGCCGCTGACGGCTCATCTCCATCAGGCCGAAGCCCGAGATGCGGCCCAGCTGGATGCGCGCGCGGTCGTGCTTGAGCGCGTCCTTCATCGCGCGCTCGACCTTCCGGACGTTGCTGTTGGACTCCATGTCGATGAAGTCGATCACCACCAGTCCGGCCATGTCGCGCAGCCGCAGCTGGCGCGCGACCTCGTAAGCGGCCTCCAGATTGGTGTTGAGCGCGGTCTGCTCGATATTATGCTCGCGCGTCGAGCGGCCGGAGTTGATGTCGATCGACACCAGCGCCTCGGTCGGATTGATGATCAGGTAGCCGCCCGATTTCAGCGGCACGAGCGGCTGATACATCGCCGACAGCTGATCCTCGACGCCATAACGCTGGAACAGTGACACGGGGTCGGCATAGGCCTGCACGCGCTTGGCGTGGCTGGGCATCAGCAGCTTCATGAAGTCCTTGGCGGCGCGGTATCCCTCCTCGCCCTCCACGATCACGTCGCTGATGTCGCTGTTGTAGATGTCGCGGATCGCGCGCTTGATGAGGTCGCTGTCCGAATGGATCAGCGCCGGCGCGGTCGCGCTCAGCGTCTTTTCGCGGATTTCGTCCCACAGCCGCGCGAGATAGTCGAAATCGCGACGGATTTCGGGCTTGGTGCGCTCCAGCCCCGCTGTGCGGACGATGCAGCCCATCGACGGCGGCAGGTTCATCTCGTCGATGATCGACTTCAACCGCTTGCGGTCGGCGCCGTTCGAGATTTTGCGGCTGATCCCGCCGCCGTTGCTCGAATTGGGCATCAGCACGCAGTAGCGACCCGCAAGGCTGAGGTAGGTGGTCAGCGCCGCGCCCTTGTTGCCGCGCTCTTCCTTGACGACCTGCACCAGCAGCACCTGGCGGCGGCGGATGACGTCCTGGATCTTGTAGCGGCGGTGCCACGAACGACGCGGCGGCGCATCGGCCTCGTTCCGCTCGGAGCGGTCGCCCCGGTCAGAGCGGTCGCCACGCTCGCCGCGACGCCCGCGCTCCTTGCCCGGGCGACGACGACCGCGCCCGCGGCGGGGGCTTTCGCCATCGCCGGAGCCCTCGTTCGAGGCTTCGTCCTCGGCGCGGTCCTCGTCCTCGAACGACCCTTCGCCGTCGTTCAGCTCGCGGTCAAAGCCATCGTCGTCGTGATGGTCATCGTCGTCGCCATGATCGTCGTCGTGCGCATCGAGCGGCACGCCATCCTCGTCGAGCGGCGCGGGGGGAGCGATGTCTTCCACTTCGCCTTCGAGCGATTCCATCTCCTCCTCGGCGCGCATCGCGGCGGCGGCAGCTTCCGCCTCCTCGCGCAGCAGCGCGTCGCGATCCTCCTTGGGGATCTGGAAATAGTCGGGATGAATTTCGCTGAAGGCGAGGAACCCGTGGCGATTGCCGCCATATTCGATGAACGCCGCCTGCAGCGACGGTTCGACCCGGGTGACCTTGGCGAGGTAGATATTGCCTTTGAGCTGCTTGTGCTCGGCGGATTCGAAGTCGAACTCCTCGATCCGGTTACCTTTGACGACCGCGACGCGGGTTTCTTCCCGGTGGCGCGCATCGATCAGCATATGCGTGGACATTTAGTATACTCCGGGCGCCGCCGCGCGAACGAAGCCGTTCGCCGCCGCTGGCGCGCAATGTGGCGAGCGTGCGAGGCGGGGAAATCCGCGCCGCTGTGCCCGATCGGGTGAGGGAAAGGTGCAGGCCCGCTGCTGCGATGTGCGCCGCTGCACTCGGCCCCGTCGGGCAGTGCAGGCTGGCGGAAGGCATCGGCATCGACGTGGGCGCACCCGGTGACAGGACCGCCGGAGGGAGAGGCCGCGGAAAAGCTCCACATGCCGAACGCGCCGTGCGATCAAACTCGAAAAATGCCGCGGAGAAAGCGCGCTTGCGCCGCCGCGACGCCGAAGCTGCTAGCAGCGCGCCGGGGTGGCGGCAAGGGCGCCCGCCAAACGACGCTCAGCCTCGCAAACTCCACCGCAGCGCTTGACGAGACCGCCGCCCCCTCGCCATGCGCTCGCGCATGTCTCTCATGTTCAAGATCAGCCTTCCCGACGGTTCCGTGCGCGAGATGCCGGAGGGGTCGACCCCCGCCGATGTCGCCGCGGCGATCGGCCCCGGCCTTGCCAAGGCGGCGATCGCCGCGCGCGTTGATGGCGAGCTGCGCGACATCACCCGCCCGTTCGAAGGCGACGCGACCCTCGCGCTTGTCACGATGCGCGATGAGGCGGATGCGCTTGAACTCGCACGGCATGACTTTGCGCACGTGCTGGCGGAGGCGGTGCAGCACCTGCATCCCGGCACGCAGATCACCTTCGGTCCGGCGACCGAGGATGGTTTCTACTACGACTTCGCCCCCGCCCCCGGACGCGGCATGTTCACCGAGGACGACCTCCCCGCGATCGAGGCGGAGATGCGCCGCATCATCGCCGAGGACAAACCGCTCCGCCGCGAGGTGTGGGACCGCGAAGACCTGATCGCCAAATGGCGCGCGCAGGGCGAGACCTTCAAGGCGGAGTGGGTCGCCGAACTGCCGCAGGATAGCGAGATTACCGTCTATCATTCGGGCGACGGCTGGTACGACCTCTGCCGCGGGCCGCACATGGCCTCCACCGGCAAGCTCGACCCGAACGCCTTCAAGCTGACGCGCGTGTCGGGCGCCTACTGGCGCGGCGACCAGAACAACGCGATGCTGAGCCGCATCTACGGCACCGGCTGGCTCAACAAGAAGCAGCTCGACGCGCACCTCCACCGGCTGGAGGAGGCGGCCAAGCGCGACCACCGCAAGCTCGGCGCAGAGATGGACCTGTTCCACCTTCAACAGGAGGCGCACGGGTCGGTGTTCTGGCACCCCAACGGTTTTACTATCTGGCGCCAGCTTGAAGCCTATATGCGCCGCGCGATCGACGCGGCTGGCTATCAGGAAGTGAAAACCCCGCAGGTGATGGACGCGCGCCAGTGGGAGCAGTCGGGCCACTGGGGCAAATATCGCGAGAATATGTTCGTCATCCCCGACGAGGTGCCGAACATTGCCGACGAGGGGCCGATCGTCAGCCACGACGCCGACTGGATGGCATTGAAGCCAATGAACTGCCCGGCGCACGTCCTGATCTTCCGCCAGGGCATCAAGAGCTACCGCGACCTGCCGCTGCGGCTTTACGAGAACGGTTGCTGCCACCGCAACGAACCGCACGGCGCGCTGCACGGGCTGATGCGCGTGCGCCAGTTCACGCAGGACGACGCGCACATTTTTTGCCGCGAGGATCAGATCGTCGAGGAGGTGCAGGCGTTCTGCGCGCTCGCCGACCGCATCTACCGCAACTTCGGCTTCACCTACTCGATCAAGCTCGCGCTGCGGCCCGAGAAGCGGTTCGGCTCCGACGCCGACTGGGACAAGGCGGAGAGCGAGCTGCGCGACGCGGTGCATCGCGCTGGCCTCGCGACGGCGGAATATGGCTGGGAGGAATTGCCGGGCGAAGGCGCTTTCTACGCGCCCAAGCTCGAATGGCACCTCACCGACGCGATCGGGCGGACGTGGCAGGTCGGCACCATCCAGTCCGACCGCGTGCTGCCCGAACGGCTCGACGCGAGCTACATCGGCGAGGATGGCGAGCGGCATCGCCCGGTGATGCTGCACCGCGCGATCTTTGGCAGCTATGAACGCTTCATCGGCATCCTGATCGAGCATTTCGCCGGGCGCCTGCCGACCTGGCTCGCGCCGACCCAGGCTGTGGTTGCGACGATCGTCAGCGATGCGGACGCTTACGCGCGTCAGGTGGAGGGCAAGCTGCGCGCCGCGGGCATCCGCGTCGACACCGACCTGCGCAACGAAAAGATCAACTACAAGGTGCGCGAACACAGCCTCGCCAAGGTCCCGCAGCTGCTCGTCGTGGGCAAGCGCGAGGCCGAAGAAGGCACCGTCGCGCTGCGCACTCTGGGGCGCGAGGGCCAGCGGATGATGCCGCTCGATGAAGCGATCGCGCTGCTGCGTGAGGAAGCTACTGCGCCCGACCTGCGTTGGGCAGGTGAGACAAATGCAGAGGGAGAGACTGCATGACGATCCGCACATTGATCTTCGTCGGCGTGGCCGGCCTGGCGCTGACGGGCTGCGACATCCAGCGCGGCACCGACACGACGACCACCACGGAGACCAGCACCACGACCGCTCCGGCGGAGTCGACGGTCGCCTCGAGCGATCCCACCGCGCCTTCGCCGACGCCTGATGCAGTGCGGGTCACCACCGGCGCGGATGAGGCGACGGAGGCGATGACCCCGGCGCAGCTCGCCTACACCGACGCCAACAACCGCATGCACCGCGCGATGGGGGAGGTGCCCGCCGATGCCGACGTCGCCTTCATGCAAGGGATGATCCCGCACCATCAGGGCGCGGTGGACATGGCACGCGTCGCGCTCGTCTACGGCAAGGACCCGGAGGTGCGCGCGCTCGCCCAGCGGGTGATCGAAAGTCAGGAGGCAGAGATTGCCGACATGCGGCGCTGGATGCAGCGGCGCGGCGCGGGGGGCGGCAACGTCGGTTCAGCGCCGACCGCTCCAGCGGCCACGACGCCGGCAACCGATCAAGCGGCGATGGGTCACTAATCGCTCCGCAGCGGCCGCAGTCTGGCAAGGAGCCATAGCGCGGCCCCGAGACAAGCGCCAATCAGCGCGTAAAGCAGACGCTCCCCCCGCAATGGCGAGGCGGGCGGGGTGGCCGCCTCTACGACCGACAGCGGAGGCGGGGTGAGCGCTCGCGCCGAAGCCTCGTCGCGGGCGCGGCGCATGGTGTCGAGGCGCGCCTGATCACTGGCAGCTTGGCGGGCGGCCTCCTGCGCCTCGCTGGCTGCGCTGGAACTCGCGGCGGTCGCCTGCGCGAGTTGTTCGCGCAGGTCGCGCTCATCCTGCTCGGCTTCGCGCAGCGCGGTCTGAACCGCGTCTCGCCTTTCTTTAACGAGCGTCCTACCTTCCGCGCGCAGACTGTCGACCCGACCCTGTGCGGCCCGCGCGCTGGGGTAGTCAGCCCCGTACCGCGCGACGATCCCGGCATGTTCGGCGGCCGCGATCGCTTGCTGCGCCCGCATCTCGGCCGGGACGACCGCGTCCTCGCTGAAGGTGGCCGCCGCCTGTTCCGCGGAGAGACGGCGCGAGGTGGCGGCGCTGAGCTGCTCGGCCAGACGCGCTTCGTTGCTGGCACCCTCCGGCGCTGGCGCAGGGGTAGAGCGCGCGGCCATGCGCATCTCCAGCGCGCGGATCTGGCGATCGAGCTCCGCCCGCGCCGGTCCGCCGCTCGCCAGCTGGAGGTCGGCGCGAAAAGCGACATAGGCCGACGCCCAATCGTTGGCGAGCCGCGCCGCCTCCTGTGCGCTCGACGCGCGGGCGAGAAGCACGAGCCGACCGCCACGCGTCTGCCTGACGCGCAGTTCCAGCGGCGTCGCGCCACGCCGCGACCCGCCCCGCTCAACGCGCGCAAGCAATGCTCGGCTGAGCAGGAGTTCGCGTTCGGTGGCGAGCGTGGTGGGGTCAGGCGTCGCACGCACGCCCTTGGCTCCAGGCGTCGCCGGGGGCGCGAGCGTCGCCGCAGCTTCGAAGGTCGGGGCATTGCTGCGCGCCAGCAGATACCCACCCCCCGCACCCGCTACCATCGCCATGGAAAGTGCGATCAGCGGTCGCGATCTGAGGCGCGTGTGGATGTAGCGAAGGCGTGGCATGGCGATTCGAGCGACGGCGCTATCGTGCGTCCATCGCCCGCTGCCAAGTCAGCGGCGCTTCAGCCCTTCCGCGAGCAGCCGGTTGGCGCGCGCCGCGACCGCTGACAGGTTGGCATCCTGCTCCCATCGGCCATAGCGCAGGCCGAGGAACACGTTCATCCCCATATAGGCCCATGCCTCGACCTCGCCGAGGTCGCCACGCATCGCGCCCGCTTCCCCGCCGCGGCGCAGGCGTTCGGCAATACGCTGCGCGGTGCGTTCATAGTGGAGGCGAAAAGCGTCGGGTTCGACGAATTCGGCTTCGTCGATGATGCGGTAGAGCTCGTTGTGCTCGCGCGCGAAGTGGAGGAACGCTTCGAGCGCGCGTCGTTCGGCGTCGATCGGGTCCGTTCCCTTGGCGATCGCCGGGGCGACATGGTCGCGCACTCGCCCAGACATATCCTCCACCAGCGCACGAAAGATCGCGGCCTTATTGGCGAAGTAGTTGTAGAAGCTGCCGAGCGCGGTTCCGGCGCGGCCACTGATGCCGCTGATGGAACCTTCGTGAAAACCCTTTTCCCCGAACTCCCGCGCCGCGGCGTCGATGAGCCGCGCGCGCGTGCGCTCGCCCCGGGCCGTGCGCGGAGGCGGTGGCGCGTCGCTGTCGGAGCTAGGTCTCGGCTGGCGTCCGTCGATTTCCACGCAACCCCCTGTGGCACCAGAAACACTTATATCGTCCGCCGGAACGGTCCACCGAAGTTCGAGTTGAAACCTGGTTCACCTTTCACTACGAACCTCTCCATCGAAGTTCAAGGGGTAGGGGCGCGACGACGCTCCACCTGATTGGGAGATGGTGGATGGCTCGATTTCTGAACCGTGCGGTGGCGATGCGCGCAATGTTGCTGGCGGGCGGCGCCTTTGGCGCGCTGGCGATCTCCGTGCCCGCTGCTGCGCAAGACAATAGTGCCGAACCGAGCCAGGACGCGCCGGACCGCACCGACACCGTCGCCGACAACGCGAGCGATATCGTCGTCACCGCCCGGCGGCGCGAGGAGCGGCTGCTCGACGTGCCGATCGCGATCACCGCCTATTCGGGTGAGGCGCTGGAGAATGCGGGCGCGATCGACATCACCGACCTTACCCAGACGACGCCCAACATCACGCTCGAAACGTCGCGCGGGACCAACTCGACGCTGACCGCCTTCATCCGCGGCGTGGGCCAGCAGGACCCGGTGGCGGGGTTCGAAGCGGGCGTCGGGCTCTACCTCGACGATGTGTATCTGAACCGCCCGCAGGCGGCGGTGCTCGACATTTACGACGTGGAGCGGGTGGAGGTGCTGCGCGGGCCGCAGGGCACGCTCTACGGTCGCAATACGATCGGCGGCGCGGTCAAATATGTGACGCGGCGGATCGGCAACGACCCCTATCTCAACCTCCGCCTCGCCTACGGCACCTATAATCAGGCGGAAGCAGTGGTGAGCGCGGGCGGACCCGTGGGCGATGGCACGCTGCGCTTTGGCGGGGCGATCGCGCGGCTGTCGCGCGGCGGCTTCGGCACCAACCTCAACACGGGACTCGAAAACTACAACAAGGACGTGTGGGCGGGGCGCCTGTCGAGCGAGATCCACACCGACGGCCTGTTCGTGCGGCTGTCGGGCGACTACACGCTCGACCGTTCGAGCCCGCGCGGCGGGCATCGCCTCATCCCCGGACTCGTCTCCGGCGCCCCCGTTTTGAGCGACGTCTATGACAGCCGCGGCGGGCTCGTCACGCCGCGCCAGCGGGTCGAGGGCTGGGGGGTTTCGCTGTTCATCGAAGGGCAGGTCTCCGACGCGCTGACCGTCCGCTCGATCACCGGCTATCGGCAGGACGACACCGAAACCCCGATCGATTTCGATGCGCTGCCCGCGGTCGATGTCGACGTGCCGGGGCTCTACAACAACGACCAGACCTCGCAGGAATTGCAGCTGATCTATCAGGCGGGCGCGGTCACTGCTCTCGTCGGCGGCTATTATCTGAGCGCCAATGCGGGCACGATCTTTGACGTGCGGCTGCCGGGGACGGTCACCGCGCTGACCTCGGGCCAGGTCGGCACCGACACCGCGGCGGTGTTCGCCGACGTGACGTTCGACGTCACGCCGATGCTGAGCGTCGCGGTCGGCGGGCGCTACACCTGGGACACGCGTAACTCGCGCATTGTCCGCAACCTCTACCTTGGCGCGTCGCCGGCGTTCGGCGGGACGAGCAACCCGCTCCTGCGGCAGACCGATTTCCGCGGCTCAGCCGACTTCGAACGCTTCTCCCCGCGCGCGTCGATCAGCTTCAAGCCGGCGGAGGACCACCTCCTCTACGCGAGCTGGTCGAACGGGTTCAAAGGGGGCGGGTTCGATCCACGCGGGGTCGGCACCGCCGCGCCGGACCTCAACGGCAATGGTGTCACCGGTGCGCAGGGCGACCAGGACGACATCTACAATTTCCTGTCTTTCGATCCTGAAACCGTCACCAGCTACGAAGTCGGGTACAAGGCGTCGCTGTTCGACCGCATGCTGAACGTCGCCATCGCGGCGTTCCACGCGGACTATACCGACGTGCAGATTCCCGGGTCGATCGGCGCCACGGTGGGCGGCGTTCAGACCTTCATCGGCATCACCACCAATGCCGCGTCGGCGCGCATCCGGGGCATCGAGTTCGAAGGTTCGCTCAACTTCCGCGACGTCGGCATGACCGGCGGGCGGCTGACGCTGGGGGTGACCGCGGGCTACATCGACGCCGCCTACCGCCGCTTCATCGACTCGCGCGGGGTCGACGTCGCCAGCCGCCGCGCGTTCCAGAACACGCCGGAGTTCAACGGCAGCGCGACGCTCGGCTACTCCGCACCCGTTGCGCGCGGCGAGCTGGTCGCGTCGACCACCGTCTCCTACCGCAGCCGCACCCAGCAGTTCGAGCTTGCCAACGCGCTGCTCGACCAGCCGGGCTATGCGCTGTGGGACGCGAACCTCGTGTGGAACGCGCCGGGCAACCGGGTGTCGATCGGCCTTCACGCGCGCAACCTCACCGACCAACGCTACATCGTGTCGGGCTACAGCTTCCTGCGGCAGAACCCGGACACCGCGGCGTTCGTGCTGGCCAACGGGCAGCCAGGGTATAGCTCGACGCTGGGGAACGAGGGCGTGCTCACCGCTTACTACGGCGCCCCGCGGCAGATCTTCGGCGCGGTGACCCTGCGCTTCTGACGAGCGACGCCGCACACGAGACGGCCCTCCCCCCGCCCACGCGCGGAGGGAGGGCTTTTTCGTGACAGACGCGCGCGCCTCGGCCATCATCGCCCCCGGCAGGATGGTGGAGAATGACGATGCAAACCTTGCGCTTGGCGCTGTTGGCGGCGGTTAGCCTGGCCCTCACCGCCTGCGACCGGGGCGAGACGACCTCGCGCGTCGGTGAAGGCGCAACCGTTGGCACTGCGAGTGATCGCCGGACCTTCGACATCGCGCCGTTCGATCACATCGTGATTGCGGGAACGGTCGATGCGGAGGTTGTGGCGGGGGATGTCCCCTCGGTCGTGGCGGTGGGCCCCAACCGCGCCAATCTGGTCGTGCGGCAGGATGGTTCACGCCTGATCCTGACCCAGCGCGACCGTTCGAGGGTCGATGACAGCGAGTTCCGCGTCACTGTGCCGCGCCTGACCGGCCTGACGATCAGCGGCACCGGCGACATGAGCGTCGCACGCGTTCCGGGAGAGGCGCTGGAGATCAACCTCTCCGGCACCGGCTCGCTCGAGATTGCAGGCGAAGCACGCAGCGCACGCGTTACTCTCTCAGGCACCGGCGACCTCGATGGCGAGGGGTTCAGCGTTTGGGACGACCTCTCCATCGTCAGCCGTGGGACGGGGGACGCGACCCTGCGGGGTGGCGGCAGCGTCACGATCGAGGCAAGCGGCGCGGGCGACATCCGCGTCACAGGCGCGCGCAACTGCCGCGTTCAAAACAGCGGGGCGGGCGACGTCACGTGCGGTTGATCGCGATTGCTCTCGCGGCACTGCTGACGGCCGCCGCAACCCCCGCTCTGGCTGAGACGCGGAACCTCGGCCTCACCAGCTACACCCGTTTGGTGGTGCGCGGGGACATGCAGGTGGAGGTGACCGACAGCCCGCGCATTTCCGGCCGCGCCGAGGGCCCACGCGACGCGCTGCTCGCGCTGCAGGTCGAACGGCAGGGCGACACGCTCGTCCTGTGGCAGGCGAGCGAGGGGCCATACGGCCCTGTGCGGGCGAGTTCCGGCACGCTGCGCGTCGCGCTCAGCGCGCAGGGGCTGCAGCAAGTGGAACTGCGTGGCGGCGGGCGCGTACGCATCGCACGTCTGCGCGGCGATGAAACGAGCATCAGCCTCGATGGCGCCAGCACGCTCGACGTCGCCAACGTCGAAACGCGGCGGCTGGTCATCCTTCAGCGCGGCACGGGCGACGTACGCGTTGCGGGGCGGGCGGATGCGGTGGAAGCGCGCGCGGTGGGGGCGGGAAGCCTCGACCTTTCGCGCCTCGCCACCGATACCGTGCGCCTCAACGCGGTGGGGAGCGCGTCGCATCGCGTACAGGCGCGGCGCACCGCCACGCTGACGCTGGCGGGGGAGGCGGGCGCCCTCGTCTATGGCCCCGCGCGCTGCACCATCACCAACAGCGGTGCGGGGCGCACGCAATGCGGGCTCGATCTCGCCGCGCTGGCGACCGGCGCGGCGGTGAGCGAGGGCGCTGCCGTGGGCGTCGCCCCCGCTATCGCTGCTGCGCCCAGCGGACCTGTGCGGCGATCTGTCCCGCAGCCGCCGCGTACTCCGCGTCGCCGCTGATACGGAGTGAGCGGTTCGCCGGCACCTGAAAGCGCGCGGACCAGCGGCGCGGCGATGCTCGATGGTGTGCGGGTGCTCGACCTCACCCAGTTCCTCCCCGGCCCGGCGATGACCTGCGCCATGGCCGACCAGGGCGCACGCGTGCTCAAGGTCGAGCCCCCCGCGGGCGATCCTGCGCGCGATCAGGGTCCGTTCGAGGCGGGACACAGCATCTGGTTCCGCCAACTCAACCGCGGCAAGCGCAGCATCACGCTCGACCTCAAGAGCGAAGCAGGGGCGGCGCACCTCACCCGGCTGATCGCGGAGGCGGATGTGCTGGTGGAGGGGTTCCGCCCCGGCGCGATGGCGCGGCTCGGATTCGACGCGTCGAGCGCGCGGGCAATCAACCCGCGGCTCATCTACGTTTCGATCTCGGCTTTCGGTCAGGCGGGCGAGCGCGCGCATCACCCCGCGCATGACCTGGTGGTGCAGGCGCTGGCGGGGTTCCTCAGCGTCAACGACGGACCAGACGGTGCCCCGGTGGTGCCCGGCGTCGCCAGCGCTGACCTCGCCGCCGGGCTCACCGCGCTCGCGGCGGTGGCGATGGCGCTTTACGCCCGCGAACGCACGGGGGACGGCGCCACGCTCGACATCGCCATGTTCGACAGCCTGCTCCCGTGGATGGCGCACACGGCGGGCGCGGCGATTGCGGGCGGCGAAGCGCCGCGTTCGGCGGAGCAGCGCTCGCTCGGCGGAGCGGCCTTTTACCGGCCATACCGCACCGCCGATGGGCGCTGGATCGTGCTCGGCGGGCGCGAGCTCAAATTCGCGCGCAATCTGCTCGAGGCGTTGGGGCGCCCAGACCTTTACCGGCTGGCGGAGGCTCCGCCGGGGGCGGCGCAGGCGGTGCTGACCGAGTTCCTCCGCGAAACCCTTGCGGAACGCACGCGCGACGAGTGGGAGGCGTGGTTCGCGGACAAAGACGTGGCCTTCGCGCCTGTCCTCGATTTTCGCGAAGCGCTCGCGCAGCCCGCTGTGGCCGAGCGACTGCTTCGCCACTTCGCTGGTGGAGCGCACCACCTCGCCCCCGCGATCCCGCCGCCTACCGGCTGGGAACCCTCCGAACCGCCGCCGCTGGGAGCGGTCAACGTCGTGCCCGCGGCCCCCTGGTGATGGTTTCGTCGAGCACCGCAACCGTCACGCCGAACTTGCTCACGCGGAGGATGTTGCGCGCGGATTGGCCGTTTTCGCTCAACACCAGGTGCTGGCGGACCTGCATTCCGTCCATCGGGAAAGCGATGTCGAGTGTGCCGGGGGTGGCGGTCGCGCTGACCGGGCCGTCGGCATCGGTCAGCGTGCCGCTCCAGCGGCCGGGAGTATCCTCGCGCAGTGTCCAGCTCCGCGTCCGCTCGGCCTTGTCGCTTTCGCGAACGCGCTGGACCAGCGTGAGCGTGCCATCGGGCGCGGCTGTGCCGACGCTGTCGACCTCGACGCGCACGGGGGAGCGGGTGATCACGCGCAGCGTCCCGTCTCCATGGCTCTCCCCGGTGAAAAAGGCTGCGACGGGGAACGGCGCCGAAGTCGGCGGAGCGGGGGACACCCGTGGAGCGGCGACGCATCCGACGAGCAGAACCGCGCTCAAACAGGTTGCGGCACAGCGGTAGCTCAATGCCATCAGACGTCCCTCCCTCGTGCCCTGTGTCGCCGGAAGAGTGGCGGGCGGCGATACTGGCTAAACTCGCCGAGCGTCGTGAGTATGCCACTATCTGCCCAAGCGAGGTAGCCCGCGCAGCTTCTCCAGAGGAGTGGCGATCGCACATGCAGGATGTGCATGCGGCGGTTAGTCGCCTGGTGCGCGATGGGATTGTGACGCTGAGCTGGAAAAGTGCTCCCCGGGCTCTCGGCGACGGACCTTACCGGATTCGCCGCGCACAGACGGGTCGCACGGTTAAAGCCAAGAAAAAAGGGAGCGCGGCTTGAGCCGCACTCCCCTCTTTTCGTACGGTCGGAATGACGCTTAGCGAGCGGTCACGACCAGGTCGGTGCGACGCGCGCTCTGCTGCGCACCACCGGCCGCGTTGTCGGCAACGCCACCGCCGCGCGCGGTGACGCGATTGGCAGCAATGCCATTCTCAAGCAGCGCCGCGCGAACGGAGTTGGCACGCTGAACGCTCAGCCGCTCGTTGGTGGCGCGATCACCCGAGGCATCGGTGAAACCGACGACATCGACCTTCACGTTCGGATAAGCCTTCAGGATCGAGGTCACTGCGGTAATCGTGTCACGATCTTCCGCGCGGATCGTCGCCTTGCCCGTGTCGAAGTTCAGCTTGTCGAAGGTGAACGTGCGCGGCGCAGCCTCATTGCTGAGGAGAAAGCGGTTGAGATCATAGGTCAGCGTGTTCGGCCGGACGTCGATCGTGCCGCCACCCGGAAGCGTCACGCGCTCGGTCGTGGTGGTGGTGGTCGTCGTGGTCGCCGGTGCGGTTGCGGCAGTCGTCGTCGCCGCCGTCGTGGTGCGGTTGTCATCCGCGCAGCTGCGCAACAGCAGAATCAGCGCCAGCGCGCCAACGCCTGCGAGCACCCAAGGAATCCAGTTGAACCCGCGATCACGCTCGACATGGTTGGTGTGCGTGGCGCCGTAGTTCGTATGCGTCGGCGAGGCGCTGTGGGTGGTGCCAGTCGTATGCGTGCGGCCATGGTCGCGCGTGTCAAACGCATTAGGCGTGCCGTCGCCATCGCTATCGCGGGTGAACGGCGTGCGACCGTCATTGTGATCGCCGTCAAGCGTATCACGAACAGCGTCAGCCGCGCGATGACCGGCATTGGCGACGCCATGGGCAGCGGCAGCCGCGGCGCCCGCCACAGTCGCGCCGGCAGCGGCAACAGTCCCGCTGGTCGAGTGAGTCGTATCATGACCCGATGCGAAAGCGCCGGGGACATGCACACCCGAGCGAAGGTGGACATGGCTGTCCACGTGATCGATGTCGCTCACATCGAGGTAATGGTGATGCCCATCCGCCGAGTCTCGCTTCGTGAGCTTGATCCGACCATTTTCAATGTCATCGACCACACCCACCTGAGTGCCGTCGGCGCCAATGACTTGCATATCCTTGCGAACGCTGCCGATGTCTACCATCGCGTCGTCTCCCCATCCTCGCGCCAAAGGCGCTGACCTCTACGCGCCGATCGGCGCATGCGTTCACTCGCCAAAAAGGCGAGCTTATCGTGACAAACGTTCCGTATGCGGCACGGTTCCTGCGCGAGCCTTGTGGCCGGCGGCGCAGTGAAGGGGGGTAGACACCAAGGTCGTCGCGCGCGAGGAGGCCAAACTCCGATCGAAAAGGCGCGCGTCCGGTGATCCGTCACGAACATCCCAAATTGGCGCTGCGTTGGCCGCGCCGATGGTGGTCTCGCGACCTCACCAAGACGTTCACCTATCTTGCGGTGCATTTGACGGTCGGTTTCAGCGTCGCCTACGCGCTCACCGGCTCGGTCGCGATCGCTGGCGGAATCGCCTTGATCGAGCCGATGGTCAACGCCGTCGCCTTCTACTTTCACGAACGGTTCTGGAAGCGTTACGAGGAAAAAGAGACGGCGCAGGAGTCCGGCGCGCTCCCTTCGGAAACGCATCGGTCGGTCGGCGACGGGTTCGATCCCTGGGTGCTTCACCCGACCGTCGGCCACCCCATGCACCGCCATCCCGCCCCGCGTCAGGCGCCACCCGCCAAGCCGAGGGTGCGCCCATAGGCGCGGTCAGCGCGATCGCGCCGCCATTCGCGCGATTTCGGTCAACTCGACGCGCAACTGCAAGTCGGCGAGTTGGCTTTCGCCGCGGCGTTTCATCGCGTGCTCGGTGTCGAGCAGACGCTCGATCAGCCGTGCAAGTGAAGGCGCATCCCACCGGGTAAGCTGCCGTTCGAAAGCCCGCTTCTGCGGGGCAGGGAGCGGGGCCTTGCGCGCGGCGCTTTCGGGGTCGCCGCCGCGCTCGACCGCCACCCGACTGCCCGCGAGCAGCATCGCCCGCCGTCCCATCGCGCGCAGCAATCCGATGTCGAGCTCCCCGGTCGCGTCGGCGGCGGCGAGCGCGGCGGGGAGGTTCTTCACTTCACCTCCGAGCACCGCGTCGATCAGCGCGTCCCCCGCGA
Organism: uncultured Sphingopyxis sp.; assembly: GCA_936933955.1. Lineage (GTDB taxonomy): Bacteria > Pseudomonadota > Alphaproteobacteria > Sphingomonadales > Sphingomonadaceae > Sphingopyxis. The sequence goes on from CAKZIN010000089.1 coordinate 15,781, forward strand.
CGCCCGGCGTTTCGGCGCCGATCGCGTCCCAGTCAGCGAGCGTCGCTTCCCGCCGGTCGCCAAGGTAAAGCGCAAGCTTCTCCATCTCGCGCATCGCGACGTCTCTATCGCTACGGCTGGCCGCGACGATCGCCTGCGCCACCCCCGCGCCGAGGGTCAGGCCGCAGGCACTCGCGGCTTCCTCCACCGCACGACGGGCGTCGCCGGCGAAGGGGACGTAGCTGATCACTGCGAGCGCCAGCGAGCTTGCGTCGGCGAGCTTCACCAGCGCCGAACGCGCGGTGAGGGTGCCGCCGACGATCAGCACCGGATGCTCGGCTGCGGGAAGCTCGAGCAGCGCGGTGGCGGCGGCGACGACCTCGTCCCCGCCGCCGCTGGGGATGTGCACGCGGATCCAGCGCGGGCCGCCGCCGAACAGCGACAGCGCCGCCGCTTCGTCGCCGAGCCGCGCGGGGTCATCCTTGAGCTGTGCCGGGGTGAGGTCGACGCATTCCGCGCCTTCGCCCAGCGCCGCAACGCGCATCGCCATCAGCTTGCGCGAGCCGGCTTCGTCGGGGCCGCAGAAGACGTAGAGCCGGACCTTCGGGTTCGGCTGGCTCAGCTGCTTGTGGGCCTCGGACGACTTGAGCGGCATAGCCGGAAGGCCCGCTCAGCGGGACGGGGCGGGGGTAGGTTCGCCAGCCGTTGCGCCGGTCGCGGCATAGGCGGCGACGCGCGCGACCATCTGCCCGGCAAGCGCTTCCGCAAGCCGTTCGAGCGCGGTGCGTTCGGCGGCGATGGTCGCATATTCGCTGCCCACCACGTCGATCCCCGCATCGGTGCCGGAGGTCGCGTCGAGCAGCGTCTCCCCGCTCGCGGCGTCGATCAGCTGCCAGCGCGCGCGAAGCGTGCGACGTTCGCGGCTGACCGTGTCGTCGAGCCGCACGCCCAAACCGCTGATGCGGTCGTCGAGCCGGACCGCGAGCCGGTAACGCGCGCCTGAATCGCGCACGCTGGTGCCCGCGGCGGCAAGTCGCTGGCGCAGCGCGTCGCGCACGATCCAGCCGGTCTCCCCCTCGATCGGGTCGACCGAGATGCTGCGCAGCGTGTTCGCGATGCGACCGCCTTGCCCGCCCGCGTAGAGCGGCGTTAGACCGCAACCGACCAAGCTCAACGATGCGGCGGCCAGTGCCAGCAACAGGGGCGCTCGGCGGGTCACAGGACGATGTTCACCAGCCGCCCCGGGACGGCGATGATCCGCTGCGGCGTCGCACCGTCGATCGCGCGCTGCACTTTGTCCGATGCCAGCGCCGCAGCCTCCATCGCCGCCTTGTCCGCGTCGCGGGGGAGGGTAATGGTGTCGCGCAGCTTGCCACTCACCTGCACCGCGATGGTCACGCTGTCGTCGACCAGCAGTGCGGGATCGTATGACGGCCAGGGCGCGTCGGCGATCAGCCCCTCACCCCCGAGCAACGCCCAGCCCGCTTCGGCGAGGTGCGGGGCCATCGGCGCCACCAGCGGCAGCATCGCGCGCACGGCGGCGGCCTTTGCAGGGCCGTCGGGCGCCTTCTCGACGCGGTTGGCGAGGTCGTGGAGGCGGGCGATGGCCTTGTTGAACGCCAGCGCCTCGATATCCTGCGCCACCCCATGCGTCGCTCGGGCAATGGCCTTGGCGAGGTCGGCGTCAGAGATTTCGCTGGTGCCGGGTTGCGCCGCCACGCCTTCGATCAGACGCCACAGCCGCCGCATGAAGCGGCTCGCGCCTTCGATACCCGCCTCCGACCAGACGAGGTCGCGTTCGGGGGGCGAATCGCTCAGCACGAACCAGCGCACCGCGTCGGCGCCATAGCGGGCGATGATCGCGTCCGGGTCGACGACGTTCTTCTTCGACTTGGACATTTTGACGACGCGGCCGACTTCGACCGGCGCGCCACTGTCGCGATGCGTCGCCCCGCCACCGGAACGCACAACCTCATCGGGCGAAAGCCATAGCGGCAGTGCATCGGGACTTTCGCGCAGCGCGTAGGTCTCGTGAGTGACCATGCCCTGGGTGAACAGCTGGCGGAACGGCTCGCGCACGTCGATGCGCCCGACCCGCGCCAGCGCGCGCGTCCAGAAGCGCGCGTAAAGGAGGTGGAGGATCGCATGCTCGACCCCGCCGATATACTGATCGACCGGCAGCCAGCGCGCGATCTCTGCCGCGTCGAACGGCTTGTCCGCAGGCTGGCTCGCAAAACGGAGGAAATACCAGCTCGAATCGACGAAGGTGTCGAGCGTGTCGGTCTCCCGGCTCGCCGCCGCGCCGCATTTCGGACAGTCGACGTCGCGCCACGTCGGATGGCGGTCGAGCGGGTTGCCCGGGCGGTCGAAGCTGACGTCCTCGGGCAGCACCACGGGGAGCTGTTCGCGCGGAACCGGCACGATGCCGCAGCTTTCGCAGCGGATCATCGGGATCGGGGTGCCCCAGTAGCGCTGGCGCGATACGCCCCAGTCGCGCAGCCGCCAGACGGTGCGCCCTTCGCCCCAGCCCTCGGCCTCCGCCTTGGCGATCACCGCGGCCTTGGCGGCGTCGATGCTCATTCCGTCGAGGAAGCGCGAGTTGACGATCACGCCCTCGCCAGTGAACGCCTCGTCGCCGTCGAAGCGTGCGGCGGTCTCCTCGCCATCAGCGAGCACGCGCACCACCGGCAGTTCGTAGGCGCGCGCGAAATCGAGGTCGCGCTGATCGTGCGCCGGGCAGCCAAAGATCGCGCCGGTGCCGTAGTCCATCAGCACATAGTTGACGACCCAGACCGGCAGATGATGGTCGGGGTCGAGCGGATGCTGGACCCTTAGGCCGGTGTCGAAGCCGCGCTTTTCCGCGGTGTCGAGCTCCGCCTGCGCGGTCCCCATCGCGCGGCATTCGGCGATGAAGTCGGCGAGCCGCGGTGAGTTGGCGGCCATTGCCTCCGCAATCGGATGGTCGGGCGCGACCGCGACAAAGCTCGCCCCGAACAGCGTGTCGGGCCGCGTCGTGAACACCGCCACGCCATCTTCGCCCGCCACCGGGGCCGAACCGGCGGGGAAGGCGAAGCGGAACTCAAGCCCCTGGCTCTTGCCGATCCAGTTTTCCTGCATCAGCCGCACCTTGTCCGGCCAATGTTCGAGGCTGGCGAGCCCCTCCAGCAACTCGTCGGCGAAGTCGGTGATCTTGAGGAACCACTGGCTGAGCTTGCGGCGCTCGACCGGCGCGCCCGAACGCCAGCCCTTGCCGTCGATGACCTGCTCGTTGGCGAGCACGGTCATGTCGACCGGGTCCCAGTTGACGTAACTTTCGCGCCGCGTGACCAGCCCCGCCTCATAAAGGTCGAGGAACAGCGCCTGTTCATGGCCGTAATATTCGGGGTCGCAGGTGGCGAACTCGCGGCTCCAGTCGATCGCGAGGCCGAGCCGTTTGAGCTGCGCGCGCATCGCCGCGATGTTGTCGCGGGTCCAGCCGCCGGGGTGGACGCCCTTTTCCATCGCCGCGTTCTCGGCGGGCATGCCGAACGCGTCCCAGCCCATCGGGTGCAGCACCGCATGTCCGGTCGCCGCTTTGTAGCGCGCGAGGACGTCGCCCATCGCATAGTTGCGCACGTGGCCGACGTGGATGCGCCCCGATGGGTAAGGGAACATCTCGAGGATATAAGCCTTGGGCCGGTCGGGATGACGGTCCGCGTTGAAGCAGTCCGCCACGGCCCATCGGGCTTGCGCGGCGGCGTCGATGCTCGCCGGGTCGAAGCCGGACGCGGCGGGGCTGGCGCTTCCTTCAGCGCTGTTCATGGGAGGGGTGCGCCGCGCTTAGCGGCCGGCCCCGGCGACGCGGCGAAGGTCGCGCGCCTTGGTGAGGATGATCTCCTCCACCCGCTGCACCGTCGCCGCGGCGATCGGCGCGTCGACCCACGTCCCGTTCTGCGCCACCTGCCGCGCGCCCGACACGCGCAGCGCGTCGGCCCGCAGATCGCGGTCGAGGATCGCAACGGTCAGCTTCACCCGCTCGCCCGGGTTCGCGGGGTTGGCGTACCAGTCGGTAACGATGACGCCGCCGTTGGGATCGGCCTGCGTCAGTGTCGCAAAAGACAGCGCATCGAGGCTCGCGCGCCAGAGGTAGGCGTTGACGCCGATCGTCGTCACCTGGCTCGCGGCGAGGTCAGCGCGGCTCGGCCCCTTGCGACCGGCACAACCCGGCAGCATGACCAGCGAAACCGCGGCAAGCGCGAGCGAAAGGGCCGGAATCGGGCGGGTCATGGACATCCTCAAAAGGCTGGTCGAAACGTTCGGAACGCTTGCTTTAGGCGGCTCCGCGACCCCCCGCAAGCGCGCCGCTCGCGCGCGCTTTCAGGGCAAGCGATGCATGGGGGCAACAGTGCGAGAGGAAAGCGACTCCGTCGCTGGAAATTCCCGCGCGAACGGCGATATGCTACGCATCCGCAATCGGAGTCGGAGCGTTACCGGTCGCATGATGTCAGCGCGTGCCTTGAAGATGGTGGGTGGAGCGGCAATCGCCGCAGCCGCGCTTGCCGTCGCGCCCGTCGCTGTCGCGGCGGCGAACGTCGGCACGCCATCGCGGGAGGCGGCGCTGTCTGCGCTCGCCGGGCGGTTCACTCCGGCCAAGGGTGAGCCTGCGCTGCTCGCTCGTTACGCCGCCATCTCGACCGAGGCGCGCCGCTCGTTCAGCTTCACGCCCGCCCTGTCGCGCGTTCCCAATCGCGAGGTGACGCTGGTCCGCCGCGCGATGCCGATGCGCAGCCTGGCTGGCGCACTGCCGGCTGCGTTGCCCACCCGCGTCGCCAGCGCGCCCGGGGCGCCGGCGATCAATATCGCTCCGGTAAGCTACCGTCTGGGGAGCGCGATCGGCTTCACGCGCTTCGCTTCGCCGGATATCGATCAGGCGACGAACGTCGATATTTCGGCGCTACCGCAGGCACGCCGTCCAGTCGACCCGACGCAGCGCCCGTCGCGCTTCGGCGGCGATCTGGAGGTGGCGCAGCCCGCCCTCGCGGCCCCGACCCGCAGCCGCGCGGGCCGCACTCTCGACGCCGAACGGCCGGTCGAGGTGGACGTCACCGGCAGCTACCGCCTGACGCGCAACGTCGACATCACCGCCGGCGTCCGCCTCCGCCGCGAAGACGACCGCTTGGCGCCGATCACCGACGCCCGGCAGGACAGCCAGGCGGTGTTCGTGGGAACGCAGTTCCGCTTTTGAGGGTAGTTGCGGGGCGTCGTTCGGTGACGCTGCGTACTGCTGGGCGGCGTTTCGATTAGCTTTACGCTGGCGCTCTCCCTGCCGTCATTGCGAGCGTAGCGAAGCAATCGATCGCTACCTATCCGCTCAGAGCGAACGCGGTCGATGCCGCTGACGGCGCGAGATGGATTGCTTCGCGGCGCACTAGGTCTTCTGGAGAGCTGAACCCCCTCCCCCTTGTGGGGAGGGGAAGGGGTGGGGGCCCGCTCGCGTCTGCGAGCGCAAGAGATTGATTGCGACCTCGCGCCGGCGATTCTTCACGAGCCGCAGACGCGGCTCGGCCCCCACCCCGCCCTCCCCACAAGGGGGAGGGAGAAAGGGAGCGTCGGCTCAGCGCGCGGCGCCCTCCACGAGCGCGCCCCTCAAACGTCCAAATTCGCGACGTTCAGCGCGTTGTCCTGGATGAACGCGCGGCGGGGTTCGACCTCTTCGCCCATCAGGCGGGTGAAGACGTCGTCGGTGACGTCTGCGGTTTCCAACTCCACCCGCAGCAGCGTGCGCACGGTCGGGTCGAGCGTGGTTTCCCACAGCTGCTCCGCGTTCATTTCCCCAAGACCCTTGTAGCGGGAGATGGCAAGCCCGCGACTGGCGTGGGCGAGCACCGCGTCGAGCAGCTCGGTCGGACGCGCGACGTGGACCGGCCCCGTGGTCTTCTTGCCCTTGCCACCGCCGCGCGCGGTCTGGGTGCCGGGTTCGTCGGGCTGCGCTTCCTCGGGCGCGAGCGGGTCGCTGTCGGCTTCGGGCGTTTCGACCGCAGCGGCGGCTTCGGCATTTCCCGCGACGATCTGGCCGGGGCGTGCGTAATCCTCCGCAACCTCCGCCCCGATCGCGGCGAGGCGGCGTGCCTCTCCGCTGGTGACGAAGCTCGCATCGATGACGTGGTGGTCGGTCACCCCGCGCCAGGCGCGGCGGAGATAATAGCCGCCGTCCTCGCCGAGCCCGACCTCCCACTTGCCGTCCTCGCCGCGTGCGGTTTCACTGGCGTTGAGGTGGTCGGCGGTGCGCTTGGCGGCGGCGGCGCGCTCGTCGTGGGAGAGCTCGCCTAGCGCGCCTGCCAGCGCCAGCGCCTCGATCAGCGCGGGATCGTAGCGGCGCGGGACGTAGCGCATCACCGCGCGCAGCCGCTGCGCGGCCTCGATCATGGTGCGCAAGTCGTTGCCGCTGCGGCTGCCGCCGACGCCGTCGTAACGCAACGCACCCACCCCGCTGTCGATCAGGTAGCGGTCGAGCGCGGCATCGTCCTTGAGGTAGACCTCCGACCGGTTCTTCGCGACCTTATACAGCGGCGGCTGCGCGATATAGAGGTGCCCCGCTTCGATGATCTGCGGCATCTGGCGGTAGAAAAACGTCAGCAAGAGCGTGCGGATGTGCGCGCCGTCGACGTCGGCGTCGGTCATGATGACGATCTTGTGATAGCGCAGCTTGTCGAGGCTGAATTCGTCGCGGATCCCTGCACCCAGAGCCTGGATCAGCGTGCCCACCTCCTTCGAGGAGATGATGCGGTCAAACCGCGCGCGCTCGACGTTCAGGATCTTGCCCTTCAGCGGGAGGATCGCCTGATAATGGCTGTCGCGCCCCTTTTTGGCGGAGCCGCCGGCGCTGTCGCCCTCGACGAGGAACAGCTCAGATTTCGCCGGGTCGCGCTCGGCGCAGTCCTGCAGCTTGCCGGGGAGCGAGGCGATGTCCATCACCCCCTTGCGCCGGGTGAGCTCACGCGCCTTGCGCGCCGCTTCGCGCGCGGCGGCGGCGTCGATCACCTTTTGCACGATGCCCTTGGCGGGGCCGGGGTTCTCCTCCAGCCACTGGCCGAGCTTGTCGCTCATCAAGCTCTCGAGCGGCTGGCGCACCTCGGAACTGACCAGCTTGTCCTTGGTCTGCGAGCTGAACTTGGGATCGGGCAGCTTGACCGAGACGATCGAGGTCAGCCCCTCGCGCATATCCTCACCGGTGAGCGCGACCTTCTCCTTCTTGAGGAGGCCCGAACGCTCGGCATAGCCATTGAGCGTTCGCGTCAGCGCGGCGCGGAACGCGGCGAGGTGGGTGCCGCCGTCGCGCTGGGGGATGTTGTTGGTGAAGGCGAGCTCGGTCGGGTAATAGCTGTCGTTCCACTGCAGCGCGACGTCGATGCCGATGCCGTCGCGGTTGGCGGAGATGGCGATCGGCTCCTCCATCAGCGCGGTCTTGTTGCGGTCCTGATATTGCACGAACGCGGCGATCCCGCCGTCGTAGCGCAGGTCGACCTCGCGCGGCTCGGCATGGCGCGCGTCGCCGAGCACGATGCGCACCCCGGAGTTGAGGAACGCGAGCTCGCGGTAGCGATGCTCGAGCTTGTCGAAGTCATATTCGGTGACGTTCTTGAACGTGTCGGTGGAGGCGAGGAACTGGACCCGCGTGCCGCGCTTGGGCGCGCCGTCTTCGCTCAGCGGCGCATCGCCGCGGCGCACCAGCGGCGCCTCCGCATCGCCGTGGCGAAAGCGCATCCAATATTCGCCGCCGTCGCGCCAGACGGTGAGCTCGAGCCATTCGGAGAGCGCGTTGACGACGCTGACCCCGACGCCGTGGAGACCGCCCGACACCTTGTAGGCGTTGCCATCCTCGCTGTTGTCGAATTTACCCCCGGCGTGGAGCTGGGTCATGATGACCTCGGCGGCGGAGACGCCCTCCTCCGCATGCATGTCGACCGGGATGCCGCGACCGTTATCCTCGACGCTGACGCTGTTGTCGGGGTGCAGCGTGATGAGCACGCGATCGGCGTGACCGGCGAGCGCCTCGTCGATCGAATTGTCGCTGACCTCGAACACCATGTGGTGCAGACCCGACCCGTCGTCGGTGTCGCCGATGTACATGCCGGGGCGTTTGCGGACCGCGTCGAGGCCCTTCAGAACCTTGATCGAATCCGCGCCATATTGGGTCGCGGTGCTGTGGTCGGAGGAGTGATTTTCGGTCGGTTCTGCCATGCCCAGCCTATAGGCAAACCCCGCCGAAAAGCCAATGCCGCGCTCCACGTCCGCCGCGCGCGGGGCCCAAGATTTTACGCTTGGCGAGCGTGGCTTCCCCGGCCTAGTTTCCTGTCATGAACCGACCCTTCCCAAGCGCGCTCGCCGCTATCCTCCTGCCGCTGGCGCTCACTGCGTGTAGCCAGCCCGACGCCGCGCAGCGCGATGCTGCGAACGTCGCCTTCGACGGTATGCGCGGCGCCGACGGGACGCTCCAGCCGGTGCCGACACGCGCGGTGCGCATCGGCCTCGGCGGCCCGCGCACCCCCGCCTGCCGCACGACGACAATCAACGCCGCGACCCCGGTCTACTGGTCGCCGGAGGGTGGTCCGGTAAAGGCGCAGGTGAGCGGGGAGGTCGCCGCCTGCGACACCGCGGACGGTTTCACCGGCATCGTCTTTGCCGCGCCCGGCCAGAACTTCGATGCGTGCAACATCGCCCGCCCGCTACGCAACGCGCGCGAATATCAGGGGCCGTGCCGATGGGGCTGGGCGCGCCTCACCGGGGGGTGAGGCGGGATAGTTTCATTTGAAAGCTCAGGCTAAGTTCACACCAAATCGAGGTGTGGTTTTGTTGTATTTCAGTGACTTAGGGTTGTAGCGGTTTCGCGCGCGGTAGGCAAGAACGCGGCCGCGCTCAAGGACGGGATCGGCCCCCTAGTCGCCAGCCATGACCAGCTACCCGTCGGCCCGGATCGAGCCCGGACCGACGTGAGCATCGTTAGCGCTCGGGTCAGAAACCCGCCTTCGCCTCCGCCTTTTCGCGCAGCAGCGGGCTCACCTCCAGCCCGTGCTTCTCGAGCCCCGCAACGATCTTGTCGGTGCCCTCGAGGCCGGCCCAGAACATCGGGCCGCCGCGGTAGACCGGCCAGCCGTAGCCGTAGATCCACACCACATCGATGTCGCTGGCGCGCTGGGCCTTGCCTTCGCTGAGGATCTTCGCGCCCTCATTGACCATCGGGTAGAGCGTGCGCTCGACGATTTCCTGGTCGGTGATCTCGCGCTTGGTGACGCCTTCCTTCTGGCGGAATTGCTCGATGATCTCCTCGACGCGGGCGGAGGGGGACGCCTGCCGCTTGTCGTCATAGTCGTAGAAGCCGGCCTGCTTCTTCTGCCCCCAGCGCCCCTCCGCGCAGAGCGCGTCGCGGATGCTTTCGATGCGGTTTTCGTCGCGGTGCCAGCCGATGTCGGTGCCGGCGAGGTCGGCCATCTGGAACGGCCCCATCGGCATGCCGAAATCGGTGTGGACCTTGTCGATCTGCGCCGGAGTCGCCCCTTCGAGCAGCAGCTTCTGCGCCTCAAGCTGCCGCGGCGCGAGCATGCGGTTGCCGATGAAGCCGTGGCATACGCCCGCCACCACCGCGACCTTGCCGATCTTCTTGCCCGTCGCCATCGCGGTGGCGAGCACGTCGGGCGCGGTTTTGTCGCCGCGCACCACCTCCAGCAGCTTCATGACGTTGGCGGGCGAGAAGAAGTGCATCCCCACCACGTCCTGCGGGCGCGAGGTCGCCGCCGCGATCTCGTTCACGTCGAGGTAGCTGGTGTTGCTGGCGAGGATCGCGCCCGGCTTGGCGATCGCGTCCAATCGGCCGAAAATATCCTTTTTGACGTCCATATTTTCGTAAACCGCCTCGATGATGAGGTCGGCATCGGCGAGGTCCTCAAGGGCGAGCGTGGGGGTCAGAAGCCCCATCATCTGCTCGACCTGTTCGGGCTTGAAGCGGCCCTTGGCGGCGCTCGCCTCGTAATTCTTGCGCACCGTGGCGATGCCGCGGTCGAGCGCTTCCTGCGCGGTCTCGACGATGGTGACCGGGATGCCCTTCTGCAGGAAGTTCATCGCGATGCCGCCGCCCATCGTGCCCGCGCCAATGACGCCGACCTTCTTGATGTCGCGCAGCTTGGTGTCCTCGGGAAGGCCGTCGATCTTTGCCGCCTTACGCTCAGCGAAAAAGATGTGCCGCTGCGCCGCGGACTGCGTGCCGAACATCAGCTTCATGAACTGTTCGCGCTCGAACGCCATGCCCTCGTCGAAGGGGAGGCGCGTTGCCGCCTCGACGCAGGCGAGGTTGGCGAAGGGCGCGTCAAAACCCTTCCACTTGCGACCGAACTCCTGCTTGAGGGCCTCGATCGCGGAGGCATCGCCCTTGACCTCGCGCTCGCGGGTCGGGCGCGGGCCTTCGGCGATCTTGCTGCGGGCAAAGGCGACCGCGTCGGCGCGCAGGCTGTCCTCACCGGTCAGCGCATCGACCAAACCCAGCTCGTGCGCCTTTGGCGCGGGCACCGGGTCGCCGGTCGCCGCCATGCGCGCCGCAGCCTCGACCCCGACGACGCGCGGCAGCCGCTGCGTGCCGCCCGCGCCGGGCAGCAGGCCGAGCTTCACTTCGGGCACGCCCAACTTCGCCGACGGCACCGCCACGCGATAATGGCAGGCGAGCGTCGTTTCGAGCCCGCCGCCCAGCGCGGTGCCGTGGATCGCGGCGACGATCGGCTTGGCCGCGCCCTCCATCATGTTGAACACGCTGTTGAGGTCGGGCCCGCGCGGCGGCTTCGAAAACTCGGTGATGTCGGCGCCCGCGATGAACGTCTGGCCGTCGCAGGTGAGCACGATCGCCTTCACCCCATCGTCGGCGAGCGCGGCGGTCATCTCGCGCTGCAGCCCTTCGCGCACGTGCCACGACAGCGCATTGACCGGCGGATTGTTGACCACGACGATCGCGACATCCCCGTCGCGCGTGGTGGTGACGGTCATCGGCGTCGCTTCATCGGTCATCGCAGGAACATCCTTGGCTGGTTGGGAGAGATCAGTCGGCAATGGCGGCGTGGACGAGCGTCTTCAACTCGCGCCGCACCTTGTAGGTGGAGGAGGGGGAGAGCTGGGTCATGAACACCATCGCCAGCTGCTCCGCCGGATCGACGAAGAAGCCGGTCGAGAACATCCCGCCCCAGTAAAGATCGCCGACGCTCGCGGGCAGCAGCGTCGCAGCGGGGTCGATGGTGGTGGCAAAGCCGAGCCCGAAACCGACCCCGGCATTCTCATCCTCGCTGAACAGGCCGATGCTGTGTTCGGTGAGGTCGCCGCCGCCGGGAAGGTGGTTCAGCCCCATCTGCTCGAGCGTGCGGCGCGAGAGGATGCGCGTGCCGTCGAGCGCCCCGTCCCCCAGCAGCATGGCGCAGAAGCGGTAATAATCGTCGAGCGTCGAGACGAGCCCGCCGCCGCCCGAATGGAACCGCCGCGATTTCGCCCAGCGGCTGTCCGCGCCGCCGTCCCACAACCGCTTGCCCTGCGGGTGGAAGACATAGGCGTCGGTCAGGCGGTGGCGCTCGCCCTCGGGCACCTCGAACCCGGTATCTTTCATGCCGAGCGGGTCGAACAGCCGGTCCTTCAGCACATCCGCGAACGGGCGCCCCTCAATCTTCTCTATCACCGCGCCGAGCACGTCGGTGGCCATCGAATAGCACCAGCGCGTGCCCGGATCGAACAGCAGCGGCAGTTTGGCGATGCGTTCGATGAACTCGTCCATCGACTGGTCGGCGTCGAAATCGTCGATCTTTTGCGCGCGATAGGCGGCGTCGACCGGATTGCGCTCTTGAAAGCCATAGGTGAGGCCCGCGGTGTGGCGGAGGAGGTCGACCATCAGGATCGGGCGCGCGGGCGGGCGCGTGACGAACGGGATGGCGCCGCCGCCCGCAACGAACACGCCAGTGTTCTTGAACTGCGGCAGCACCTCGTGGAGCGGGGTGTCGAGCGCGACCTTGCCCTCCTCCACCAGCATCATGAACGCGACCGAGGTGATCGGTTTGGTCATCGACGCGATGCGAAAGATCGCGTCGTCCTTCAGCGGCTCACCTGCGCGCGCCTCGCCGATGGCGGAGCGGTGGACGATCTCCCCCCGCCGCGCGACCAGCACCGCCGCGTGCGGCAGCTTGCCGGGGCGCACGTAATGTTCCTCGAGAAACGCCGGGATCCGCTCCAGCCGCGCCTTATCCATGCCGCCTGAACTCACGAAACGCGCACTCCTTCGAGCACCGCCTCCGCGCGCGCGAACAGCGCGGGGTCGATGTTGAGCCCCGATGCCGCGGCGTTGTCGTCGACCTGCTCGGGCCGGCTCGCGCCGACGATGGCGCTGGTCACCTCGGGGCGCCGCAGCACCCAGGCGATGGCGAACTGCGCCATGGTGCAGCCCGCCTCCTCGGCGATCGGACGCAGCCGCTGCACCGCCTCCAGCACGGGCGTTTCGAGATACTGGCCCATGAAGTTATCGCCCGCGCTGGTCGTCGCGCGGCTCCCCTCGGGCACGGGCGCGCCGGGCTGGTATTTGCCGGTCAGCACCCCCATCGCCAGCGGCGACCAGACGATCTGGCCGATGCCGTTGGCGTGGCTGATCGGAAACACCTTCGCCTCCGGCCGGCGGTAGAGCATGCTGTACTGCGGCTGCGAGCTCACGAATTTGACGTTGGGCGGGGACAGCGCGAGCGCCGCCTCGATCTGGTCGGGCGACCATTCGGAAAAGCCGATGGCGCGCACCTTGCCGCTGTTCACCGCCGCCGACAGCGCCTCCATCGTCTCTTCGAGCGGCGTGTCGGGGTCGTAGCGGTGGCACTGGTAGAGGTCGATGTAATCGGTCTTGAGCCGCTTGAGGCTCGCGTCGAGCTGCTTTTCGACCTGCGCGCGGCTCAATCCGCGGTCCTGTTCGGTCATCGGCCAGAACAGCTTGGTGGCGAGAATGTAGCTGTCGCGCGACCGCCCCTCGAGCGCGCGGCCCAGAAACTCCTCCGCCGCGCCCTTGCCGTAGATGTTGGCGGTGTCGATGAAGTTGATGCCGCGCTCGAACGCCCGGTCGACGCACGCGCGCCCGACGCTGTCGTCGACATCGACGCCATAGGTCAGCCAGCTGCCGAGGCAGATCTCCGACACGCGAATGCCGCTGTCGCCGAGGTTACGATATTGCATGGCTGTGACCTTTCCCAACTCGACGCTTGCCGCTCGTCATTGCGAGGAGCGACGCGACGAAGCAATCCATCACCAAACCGTTCAGCACGCCCGACGCTCCGTCAGTGACCGGCGGCCATCACACCGCGGTCCGCCCGGTCAGCTGGCGCGTCACCGGGTGGCTCGACGACAAGCCGCCGTCGACCACCAGCGCCTGGCCGTTGACGTAGCTTGAAAGGTCGCTCGCCAGGAACAGCGCGGCGTTCGCCAGCTCCTCCGGCTGGGCGGCGCGGCGGAGCGGATTGAGCTGCCCCAGCTTGTGCTCGACGCCCTTGCCGCGCGCATAGTCGAACGTCGGCTGGGTCATCCCCGTTTCGGTGAGCCCGGGGCAGATCGCGTTGACGCGCACCCCCGTCTCCGACAGCTGCTGCGCCGACGTGGCGGCGAGATTGATCACCCCCGCCTTTGATGCCGAATAGGCCGGCCCGCCCGCGCCCGAGCGCAACCCCGCAACGCTCGCGGTGAGGATGATCGATCCGCCGCGTCCCGCGTCCCACATCGCCTTGCCCGCATGCTTCACCATCAGCCACGGGCCGATCAGGTTGATGCGTAAAAGCTCCGCGAAGGCTTCGGGCGTCTCGTCGAAGATGCCGGGTAGCCCGCCCGACACGCCGGCGTTGGCGAAGGCGATGTCGAGCGCGCCGAAGCTCTCTCGCGCGGTCGCGACGAGGCGCGCGACGTCTGCCTCGCTCCCCGCATCGACCTCCAGCGCCACCGCCGCCTCGCCCAGCTCGCCCGCGACGTCGTGCACGCCGCCTGCGCGGTCGCCGAGCACCACCCGCGCGCCCTCCGCGACAAACCGCCGCGCCGCCGCACGCCCGATCCCCGACGCCGCCCCGGTGATGATGGCCACTTTGCCGTTCAGCAGGGTCATGCTTTCGTCCTCATCCGAAGCCCCTCCCCTTCAGGGGAGGGGTTGGGGTGGGGTTTTTCGCCCTCACGCTGCGCTTGCCGGAGAGACCCCACCCCCGGCCCCTCCCCTGAAGGGGAGGGGGGAAGGTTATCGCTCCTCACGCCCCCGCCCTCTGTGCAAAATGCCACGCGCGCGCCGCCAGTTCGCCGACCTTTTCGCTCATCGCGCGGGCGTGGGCGGAGGTGGCGGTGCCGTCGATGACGCGCTTCTTGATGCCCTGGATGATGCCTGCGAGCCGGAAGAAATTATAGGCGAAGTACCAGTCGAGCTGCGGCAGCCCGTCGCGCCCTGTTGCCGCGCAATAGCGCGCCACCGCCTCGTCCAGCTCGGGGATGCCGAGGGCCTTGCGGTCGAGGTCTTGTACGCCGGAACGCCCGCCATTGTCGGTCACCCACGCCATCAGGAAATAGCTGAAGTCCGCCAGCGGATCGCCCAGCGTCGACAGCTCCCAGTCGAGCACCGCGCGCACCTGCGGCGCATCGGGCGCGAAGATCAGATTGTCGATGCGATAATCGCCGTGGACGATGCTGGTGCGCGTCTGTTCGGGGAGGCTGGCGGGCAGGAACGCGATTAGCCGCTCCATCTCCGGCATCGTCTCGGTTTCGCTGAGGCGATATTGCTTCGACCAGCGCTCGACTTGGCGGCCGAAGTAATTGCCCGGCTTGCCATAGTCACCAAGCCCCGCCGCGTCGGGATCGATCGCGTGCAGCGCGGCGAGGTTGTCGACCATCGCGTCATAGTGCGCGCGGCGACTCTCCGGCGTCGCGCCGGGCATGGCGCCGTCCCAGATCGTCCGCCCCTCGACCAGCGCCATGACGTAGAACATCGCGCCGATGACGCTGTCGTCGGTGCACAACCCATAGGGCCGCGCGACCGGGAAGCCGGTGGGGTGGAGCCCGGCGATCACGCGATACTCACGGTCCACCGCATGCGCCGAGGGGAGCAGCGGCCCGAACGGCTTCCGGCGCAGCACATACGACCCCGACGCCGCATCGAGCCGATAGGTCGGGTTCGACTGCCCGCCCTTGAACTTGGCGATGCGCAAGGGGCCCGCGAAACCCTCGACATTGGCCGCCATCCATTCGGTCAGCCGCGCTTCGTCGAGCCGGTCCTGCCCCTGCGGCTCGACCGTGCCGGTGAACGCTTCCTCGGCGTTGATCATGCTCATAGGGGAGACATCGCCTTTTCTCCCCTCCCGCTTGCGGGAGGGGTCGGGGGTGGGCCGGGTTCAGCGCAGAGGTTCGTGGCTCCGCGCCCACCCCCAGCCCCTCCCGCAAGCGGGAGGGGAGTAGCGAGCACCACCCTCATCCGAACACCACGACACTGCGCGCGCTGTCGCCGCGCTTCATGCGGTCGAAGCCGTCGTTGATGCGCTCGAGCGGGATCGTCTCGGCGACGATCGTGTCGAGGTCGAGCAGCCCGCGCAGGTAGAAATCGACCAGCCGTGGGATGTCCACCGGGAAGCGGTTGCCGCCCATGATCGCGCCCTGCAGCTTCTTGCCCGAGAGGAGGTCCATCGCCCCCAGCCCGACCTGTTCGCTCAAAGGCATCATGCCGAGGATCGTCGCCGTCCCCCCGCGCCGCAGCGATTTGACCGCGAGGCTCGCCGACGCCGGCCGCCCGACCGCCTCGACCGCATGATCGACGCCGCCCTTGGTCATTTCGACGATCTGCGCTGCCGCGCCGTCGCTCGCCGCATCGACCACATCGGTCGCGCCGAGCTTCTTCGCGAGCTCGCGCTTTTCGGGGATCGGGTCGGCGGCGATGATCCGCCCCGCGCCTGCGATCTTGGCGGCGTTGATGGTCGCTAGGCCCACCCCGCCGCAGCCGATCACCGCCACCGTCTCCCCCGGGGTCAGCTTGCAGGCGTTGAAGATCGTCCCCGCCCCCGTCGTCACCGCGCAGCCGATCACCGCCGCACGGTCGAGCGGCATGTCGGGGTCGATCGCGACGCAGGCATGTTCGTGCACCAGCATCGTCTCGGCAAAGGCGGAGAGGTTCAGCATCTGATGCACGACGCTGCCGTCGGGGCGGGTAATGCGCGGGGGCTCCTGCGGCCCACGCCGCGTCTCCGCGCCCATGCACAGCGACATGCGCCCCGTGACGCAATATTCGCAGTGCCCGCAAAAGGCGGAGAGGCAGGTGACGACCGCGTCGCCGACCTTCACCGTCCTCACCTCGCTGCCGACCGCCTCGACGATGCCCGCCGCCTCGTGCCCCGGAACGGCCGGGAGCGGGTGGGGGTAGGCGCCTTCGATGAAGTGCAGGTCCGAATGGCACAGCCCGCACGCAGCGGTGCGGATGCGCACCTCATGCGGTCCGCAGTCGGCGACGCGCACCTCTTCGATCACGAGCGGCTGGCCGGGGGCGGTGAGGATGGCGGCTTTGGTCATGGTTTCATCCTATTGCGCTTCTCCTCTCCCGCTTGCGGGAGGGGACGGGGGTGGGCGGGGTTCAGCGCGAAGGTCAGTGGCTCCGCGCCCACCCCCAGCCCCTCCCGCACGCGGGAGGGGAGGGTGGGGCTCACCGCGTCACGCCGAGCTGCCCCGAACTCATCTCCCGCGCCTGCGCCATCGCTTCGCGCCCGCCATATTTGCCGAATTCGCTGCGGGCGATGGCGCGGGCGTGGACTTCGTCGGGGCCGTCGGCGAGGCGGAGCGTGCGCTGGTGGGCGTACATTTTGGCGAGGCCGAAATCCTCGCTCACCCCGCCGCCGCCGTGCGCCTGGATGGCGTCGTCGATGATCTTGAGCGCCATCATCGGCGCCTGCACCTTGATCATCGCAATCTCGTTCTGCGCGATCTTGTTGCCCGCCTTGTCCATCATGTCCGCGGCCTTGAGGCAGAGGAGGCGCGTCATTTCGATGTCGATGCGCGCGCGGGCGATGCGCTCCTCCCACACCGAAAACTGCGCGATGGTGCGGCCGAAAGCGACGCGGGAAAGAAGCCGCTTGGTCATCCGCTCGAGCGCCTCTTCGGCGACGCCGATGGTGCGCATGCAGTGGTGAATGCGCCCCGGCCCCAATCGCCCCTGCGCAATCTCGAACCCGCGCCCCTCGCCGAGCAGCATCGCGTCGGTGGCGTTCACGCGCACGTCCATGAGCTCGATCTCCATATGTCCGTGCGGCGCGTCGTCGTAGCCGAACACGGGGAGGTGGCGCAGGATGGTGACCCCCGGCGCGTCCATCGGCACCACCAGCATCGACTGCTGGCGGTGGCGCTCGCCGGCGAAGTCGGTCTTGCCCATAACGATCGCGACCTTGCAGCGCGGATCGCCTGCGCCCGACGACCACCATTTGCGCCCGTTGATGACATAGTCGTCGCCGTCGCGCTCGATCCGCGTCTCGATGTTGGTCGCGTCGGACGAGGCGACCTGCGGTTCGGTCATCAGAAAGGCGCTGCGGATCTCACCCTGCATCAGCGGGCGGAGCCATTGCTCCTTCTGCGCGGCGGTGGCGTAGCGGTGGAACACCTCCATATTGCCCGTGTCGGGCGCGGAGCAGTTGAACACCTCGCTCGCGAAACCGACGCGGCCCATCTCCTCGGCGCACAGCGCATATTCGAGGTTGGTGAGGCCCGGCCCCTCGAATTCGAAGCTGTCATCGACGTGGTGATGATGGTCGGAGCGCGGCGGCATGAACAGGTTCCAGATGCCCTGCCGCTTCGCCTCGGCCTTGAGCTCCTCAACCACCGGAAGCACCTTCCAGCGGCCCCCGGCGTGATCCTGCTCCTCGTAAGTGGGAACCGCGGGGCGCACGCGGTCGGCGATGAACTGCCGGACGCGGTCGCGCCAATGGGTCTGCCGGTCGGTGAGCGCGAAATCCATGAGCAGGCTTACTCCTGAACGGGGGGGAGGTGACGTTCGTCGAGGGGGAAGCGTGACAGCGCCCACGCCGCGCCCATGTGCAACAGCACGATGGTCGCGATGTAGAGCGCGATCAGGCGGCGCAGCACGTCGGGCGCGACTTCGCCAGCGGTCGCATTGGCGGGGAAGCCCACCAGCACCAGCATCTGCCCGACGAGGAAGATGCCGAGCCCGGTGACGCATTTCTGCGTGAACCACTGCCCGGCGAAGAATACCCCCTCGCGCGCCTGGCCGGTTGTCGCGCGGTAGGCGCTGGCGACGTCGGCCATCATCGACGCGGCGATGACCAGCCCGGCGACCCCGGTGGCGGTGGAGGCGATGACGAAGGCGAAAAAGACCGCCGCGCGGTCCGCCGCCTGCGCGTCAGGCAGCAGCCCGAAGAGGTGGAGGACGTAGGGCATACCGGCGAGGATCGGGGTCGCGAGCGTCAGCAGCTGCGCCGCGCGCCGCTTGCCCAGCCGCGGGCCGATCTGCCGCGCCAGCGCCAGCGCCAGCAGCACGCCGACGCCGAGGATCAACGCATAGATCAGCAGCCCTTGCGCGCTCAGTCGCCAGACGAAGCCTAGCATATAGTTGGTGAGCGCAAAGGTGACGCCCTGGCTCGCAAAGCCGAACACCGCCGCCACCAGCAGCACGCGAAACGGGCGAAAGCGGATGCAGCCGACCATGTCGCGCAGCGCAGGGTGCGGCACGCTCGCCGGCACCGGATGCGCGTAGCGGCGATGCGTGCCCCACGCCGACAGCAGGATGGCGACGAACATCGCGATCGCGCCGGTCCAGGCGAACAGGTGAAAGCTCTCCACCCGCGCGCGCTCGACCGGGATCAGATGAAACACGCCATAGGCGAGCGCCAGCGTCACCAGCCCGCCGATCCAGCCGAACAGATAGCGCCAGCCGAGCACCGCGGTGCGTTCGTGCGGGTCGCTGGTCATCT
The DNA here is from genome assembly GCA_936933955.1 of uncultured Sphingopyxis sp. GTDB lineage: Bacteria > Pseudomonadota > Alphaproteobacteria > Sphingomonadales > Sphingomonadaceae > Sphingopyxis. The sequence continues at coordinate 34,719 of CAKZIN010000089.1, forward strand.
CGGGGAGCAGCGCAAGGCTCGGCACCTCGTTGAGGGAGAGCGCCATGCGCACCGCCAGCGCGCAGCCGAAGACCCAGGCATAGGCGACCCAGCCTGCGTCGGCAGCGGGCGGCATCCACAGCAGCCCCCAGAACAGCGCAATCGGCAGCGCACTCGCGTAGAGGAACGGATGGCGACGGCCCCATTGGGTGCGGGTGCCGTCGGACCAGTGCCCGACCAGCGGATCGAACAGCGCGTCGAGCACCAGCACCGCCAGCAGCGTGAGCCCGACCAGCCCCGGGTCGAGCCCCATCACCTGGTTGAGGTAGATGAGGAGAAAGACCTGAAATCCGTTGTCCTTGACCCCGTAGGCGATCGCTCCCAGCCCGTAGTAGATGCGCTGCCCCAGCGGGACCTGCGCCGGGGGCGGGGCGGGGCGGATGGTTTCGCTTGCGCGCCCCGCAACAGGAGGGGCGGCGCTCGTCATGCGCTGGCGCCGGCCTGCGCGGCGAAGGCGTCGAGCGATTCGAACAGGCCCGGCATCTCCGGGTCCCAGCTATGCCGTTCGCCGATGGTCAGCCCGCCATCGACCAGGATCGAGGTGCCGGTGATAAAGCTCGCATCGTCGCTGGCGAGGAACGCGACCGCGCCGGCGATATCCTCGGGCTGGCCGGGGCGCGGAATCGGCTGCGCGTTGGAGGACATTTGCGCGATGACGGCCTTGGCCTGATCGGCGGTGGCGCCGGAGAGGCCGACGCTGCTCGTGAAGATGTTGGTGTTGATGAACCCCGGCAGCACCGCGTTGACGCGGATGCCATGCTGGGCAAGGTCCGCGGCGGCCATGCGCGTGAGGTGCAGCACGCCCGCCTTTGCGACCGAATAAGCGGTCGGCGCGTAGCCCGATCGCAGCGCCGCGACGCTCGCGGTGTTGATGATCGAGGCGGTGCGGCGCCCGCGCATATGCGGCACGGCGTAACGAATGCCGAGCGCGACCGAGCGCAGCAGCAGGTTCATCGTCGCGTCCCAGCTGTCGGGTTCCGCCTCTGCGATCCCGCCCCGCGCGCCGCCCGCGCCGGCGTTGTTGAAGACGATGTCGATCCCGTCCGCACCCTCCGCGGCGAAGTCCATCAGCGCCGCGATCTCCGCAGCAGAGGTCACGTCGCAGCGGCGAAAGCGGATGCGCCCGTCGCTCGCATCGGCAAGCGCTTCGCCACCCGCGGCGTCGAGGTCGGCAGCGACGACGCGCGCGCCCTCCTCGGCCAGCCGCAGCGCGCTCGCCCGGCCGATGCCCGATGCCGCGCCGGTCACCACGGCCACTCTATCCTTGAGGCGCATGCGACTCTCCTCCCGGGCGTCTGTCGAAGCGAAGGCTCCGCGCGCCGTTGGCGTCTTTGTTCCGACGAGTTTACGTTTGCGTCAAGTGAATAGCGGGGCAATGATCGGCCCCAAGCGACGCCCGGCGGATTCGGCAACGAACGCGACGCCGCGCGAGCCATAGGAGAGATGCGGTGACCCAAGACCTCAACGCTTTCCGTGCCGAGGTGCGCGACTGGCTCGAGGCGAACTGCCCGCCCGAAATGCGCACCCCCGCGAGCGGTGAGGGCGACGTCTGCTGGGGCGGACGCAACTGGCAGTTCAAGAACGAGGCGCAGCGCCAGTGGCTCGAGGCTTGCGTGGCCAAGGGCTACACTGTCCCTGACTGGCCCACCGAATATGGCGGTGCGGGCCTCTCGCCCGAACAGGCCAAGGTGCTGCGCGAGGAGATGGCGGGGATCGGCGCGCGCTCGCCGCTCTCCAGCTTCGGCATCTGGATGCTCGGCCCGGCGCTGCTCCACTTCGGCACCGAGGAGCAGAAGCTCAAATATCTGCCGCCGATCGCGCGAGGCGAAATTCGCTGGTGCCAGGGCTATTCGGAGCCCGGTGCGGGCAGCGACCTCGTCTCGCTGCAGACCTTTGGCGAGGATGCGGGCGACCATTGGGTGGTCAACGGGTCCAAGATATGGACCAGCTACGCCGATCAGGCCGACTGGATCTTCTGCCTCGTCCGCACCGACAAGAGCGACAAATATCGCGGCATCACCTTCATGCTGTTCGACATGGCGAGCCCCGGCGTTTCGACCAAGCCGATCCTGCTGATCAGCGGCAACTCGCCCTTCTGCGAGACCTTTTTCGACGATGTGAAGGTGCCCAAGGACCAGTATATCGGCGAGATCAACCGCGGCTGGGATGTCGCCAAATATCTCCTCGGCCACGAACGCGAGATGATCTCCGGCGGCGGCGCGGGCGGCGACATGCTCTCGGTCGGCGCGCTCTATGCGCAGTCGCTCGGGCGCAACGCGAACGGCGAGCTCGACGACCCGATCCTGCGCGCGGAGATGGCGGCGTTCGACGTCGACGTGTTCGCCTTTCGCGCGATGGGCGAACGCTTCATGGACATGTGGAAGACCGGCCGCGCGCATCCCGCGAGCTCGAACATGATGAAATATGCCGGGACCGAGCTCAACAAGCGCCGTTACGAGCTGGTCATGGCCGGCGGCGGCAGCGACGCGCTCGAATGGGAAAGCGAAGCGAGCGTCGGCGGCGCCAAGGCGCGGACGTGGCTGCGCACCAAGGCCAACTCGATCGAAGGCGGCACGAGCGAGGTCATGCTTAACGTCATCGCCAAGCGGATCCTGGAACTGCCGGGGGGTTGAGCCCCGCACCTCCCCTCCCGCTTGCGGGAGGGGCCGGGGGTGGGCGCGGCTACACGCGACATCGCCGGATCAGCCCACCCCTAGCCCCTCCCACAAGCGGGAGGGGGACCGGAGAAAACGATGCCCCTCTACCACAGCGACGATCAGGCGATGCTCAAGGACATGGTGGCGCCGTTCGTCGCCGAAACCGCGCCGGTCGCGCACCTGCGCTCGCTGCGCGACGCGAAGGACGAAACCGGATTCTCGCGCGACCTCTGGCAGCAGTTCGCGGAGATGGGCTTCACCGGCATCCTCGTTCCCGAAGCGCAGGGCGGCATGGGGATGGGCCATGCCGAAGCGGGGATCGTGCTGGAGGAGATCGGGCGTAACCTGACCCCGTCGCCGTTTCTCACCACGTCGGTGGCGGCCGCGTCGGCCTTCCGCGCGGCGGGCGGCGCGCTGGCCGACCAATGGCTGCCGAAGATCGCCAAGGGCGAAGCCATCGCCGCGCTCGCCATCGACGAAGGCCCGCGCCACGCACCGGAACGTACCGCGATGCGCGCCGAGCGTTCGGGCAACGGCTTTCGCCTGTCGGGGACCAAGCAGTTCGTGCTCAACGGTCACGTCGCCGACGTGCTGCTCGTCCTCGCGCGCACTGCGGGGAGCGAGCGCGAGGAGGCGGGCCTGACGCTGTTCGCGGTGCCGAAAGACGCCGGCAACATGACCGCCGACCCGCGCCGCCTGGTCGATGCGAGCCTCGCCAGTCACATGAGTTTCGAGGGCGTCACGGTCGATGCCGACGCCGTGGTGGGTGAGGTCGATGCGGGGTGGGAGGCGGTGAAGCCGATGCTCGCCGCGGCGCGCACCGGTGCCGCGGCGGAAATGCTCGGCGTCGGCCAGGGGGCGATGGATATGACCATGGGCTACCTCAAGCAGCGCAAGCAGTTCGGGCGGCTGATCGGCGAATTCCAGGCGCTCCAGCATCGCGCCGCGCATCTTTATTCCGAGCTAGAGATCGCTCGGGCGAGTGTGATGAAAGCGCAAGCGTTGCTCGATGAGGGCAGCGAGGGTGCGGAGCTGATGGTCTCGGTCGCCAAGGCCAAGGTCGGCGCTGCCGCCAACCTCGCGGTGCGCGAAGGGGTGCAGATGCATGGCGGCATCGGCATGACCGACGAATATGACATCGGCCTCTACATGAAGCGCGACCGCGCGCTCTCCGAGTTCATGGGCGATGCGCGATACCACACCGACCGCGTGGCGCGGATGAATGGTTATTGAGAATGGATCCCCCCCCCCCGCTCGCGGGAGGGGTTAGGGGTGGGCGCGGAGCCGCTGACCTCTGTGCAAACCAAAGCCCACCCCCGGCCCCTCCCGCAAGCGGGAGGGGAGATGAGCAAACAAGAGGAAGCGACGCGATGAACCTCAACCAACTCTTCACCCTCGACGGGCGCACCGCGCTCATCACCGGCGGGTCGCGCGGGATCGGGGCGATGTTCGTGGAGGGCTTCCTCGCCGCGGGCGCGGCGCGGGTCTACATCACCGCGCGCAAGGAGCATCAGATCGCCGCGGCGGTCGAGCGCTTCGGCGGCGACCGCGTGGTCGGCTTTGCCGGCGATGTCTCCACCGTCGAGGGCTGCCGTGCCATCGCCGCGGAGATCGTAGGGCGCGAGGACAGGCTCGACATCCTCGTCAACAATGCGGGCGCTGCCTGGGGTGAGGATTTCGAGACCTTCCCCGAGAGCGGCTGGGACAAGGTCATGGACGTCAACGTCAAGGCGCCCTTCTTCCTCACCCAGGCGCTGCACGCGCAATTGAAAGCTGCCGCCAGCGCGGATCGTCCGGCCAAGGTCATCAACGTCGGCTCGATCGACGGGCTGCGCCTCAACGCGTGGGAGACGTACAGCTATGCCGCGTCGAAGGCGGCGATCCTGCACCTCACGCGGCGCATGGCGGCGCGGCTGGTGCGCGATCACATCCACGTCACCGCGATCGCACCCGGCGCGTTTCAGAGCGACATGAACAAGGCCGCGCGCGATCATGGCGACGCGGTGGGGAAGGGCATCCCGGCGCGGCGCATCGGCGCGCCCGAAGATATGGCGGCGGCGGCCATCTACCTCGCCAGTCGCGCGGGCGATTATGTCATCGGGGAGACGCTGACGGTCGACGGCGGGCTGGTGCACGCATCGCTCGGCAGTTCGATCGACGCGGATTGATCGGTCGCGGGGCGGAACCGCGCGGGCGCAGGCGCGCTATCTGACCGCGCGGGCCTCCCCCGCATTTCAGGAGATTATGATGGAACAGCGCGGGGACGAAGTCCGGGTCACCACCACCGAAGCGAGCGGCGGGCGCAAGCTCGGCGTCATGCGTTATGTGCTTGGCATTTCGATCGCACTCGCGGCGATCGCGATGTTCCTGATCTTCGCCGGCGGAACCCAGTCGGTCGGCTGACGCGGCGGCGGGGGCGGCGCCCCCGCCTTTTCCTCCGCGCGATGTTGGATTAGGGCCGCCCTAACTCCCCAATTGGCAGCGAAGAGGATACGCCCATGACCGCCACTCCCCAGGATCAGCTCGGCGTGCGTTCGACGCTGGAGGTGGGCGGCAAGAGCTACGACTACTACAGCATCGACAAGGCGGCGACGGCGCTGGGCAAGGACGCCAAGCGCCTGCCCTTCTCGCTGAAGGTGCTGCTCGAAAATATGCTGCGGTTCGAGGACGGCGGCTTCACCGTCGGCGCGCAGCACATCAACGCGCTGTTCGACTGGGCGAACAATCCGGTTACTGGCCAGGAAATCCAGTATCGCCCGGCGCGCGTGCTGCTGCAGGACTTCACCGGCGTGCCCTGCGTGGTCGACCTCGCTGCCATGCGCGATGCGATCGCGCGGCTGGGCGGCGATACCTCCAAGATCAACCCGCTGGTGCCGGTGCACCTCGTCATCGACCACAGCGTGATGGTCGACGAATTCGGCCATCCCAAGGCGTTCGAGCGCAACGTCGAGATCGAATATCAGCGCAATCTCGAGCGCTATGACTTCCTCAAATGGGGTTCAAAGAGCCTCGACAAGTTCAACGCGGTGCCGCCGGGGACGGGCATCTGCCACCAGGTGAACCTCGAACATATCGCGCAGTCGGTGTGGACGCACGAGGATGAGAGCGGGCGCACGCTCGCCTACCCCGACACCTGCGTCGGCACCGACAGCCACACGACGATGGTCAACGGCCTCGGCGTGCTCGGCTGGGGCGTTGGCGGGATCGAGGCGGAGGCGGCGATGCTCGGCCAGCCGGTCAGCATGCTCATCCCAGAGGTGGTCGGCTTCAAGCTGACCGGTGCGCTCAAAGAGGGCGTGACCGCGACCGACCTCGTGCTCACCGTGACGCAGATGCTGCGCGCCAAGGGCGTCGTCGGGCGCTTTGTTGAGTATCACGGCCCCGGCCTCGACGCGCTGACGCTCAGCGACCGCGCGACGCTCGCCAACATGGCGCCCGAATATGGCGCGACGTGCGGCTTCTTCGGCATCGACGACAAGACGCTCGACTACCTCCGCCTGACCGGTCGCGAGGAGCAACAGATCGCGCTGGTCGAAGCCTATGCCAAGGCGCAGGGGCTGTGGCGTCACGCCGACATGGCCGACCCGGTGTTCACCGACACGCTAGAGCTCGACATGGGCAGCGTCGTTCCCAGTCTTGCTGGGCCGAAGCGTCCGCAGGACAAGGTCAATCTGACCGAGGTCGACGAGACCTTCTGCAACGACCTCCACGCGACCTACCAGCGCGACCGCAGCAATCGCGTCGCGGTGGCGGGCACCGATCATGACGTGGGCGACGGCGACGTCGTCATCGCCGCAATCACCAGCTGCACCAACACCTCCAACCCGGGGGTGATGGTCGCCGCCGGCCTCGTCGCGAAAAAGGCCAACGAGCGTGGTTTGAAGCCCAAGCCCTGGGTCAAGACCAGCCTCGCTCCGGGGTCGCAGGTGGTCACCGATTATCTCGTCAAGGCCGGGCTGCAGCCGCACCTCGACGCGATCGGCTTCGACCTCGTCGGCTATGGCTGCACGACCTGCATCGGCAATTCGGGCCCGCTCGCCGAGCCGATCAGCAAGGCGATCAACGAGAACAACCTCGTCGCCGCGTCGGTGCTGTCGGGCAACCGCAACTTCGAAGGGCGCGTCAGCCCCGACGTGCGCGCGAACTTCCTCGCTTCGCCGCCGCTGGTGGTCGCCTATGCGCTGAAGGGCACGGTGGTGACCGACATGGTGGCGACGCCGATCGGCATCGGCAGCGACGGTCAGCCCGTCTACCTTCGCGACATCTGGCCGACCAATCAGGAGGTGCACGACACGATGACCGCGGCGATCGACCGCGGCATGTTCCAGGCGCGCTACGCCAACGTCTATCAGGGCGACGAACATTGGCGCGCGATCGAGGTCGAGGGCTCCGACACCTACGGCTGGCGCGCGGGTTCGACCTACATCGCGAACCCGCCCTATTTCGAGGGCATGACGATGACGCCCGAGGCGCTGTCGGACATCGTCGGTGCGAAGCCGCTCGCGATTTTGGGCGACAGCATCACCACCGACCACATCTCCCCGGCGGGTTCGATCAAGCTCGACAGCCCGGCGGGAAAGTGGCTGACCGAGCATCAGGTCGCCCGCGCGGACTTCAACAGCTACGGCGCGCGGCGCGGGCATCACGAGGTGATGATGCGCGGCACCTTTGCCAACATCCGCATCAAGAACGAGATGGTGCCCGGCGTCGAAGGCGGGATGAGCCGCTACGGCGGTGAGGTCATGTCGATCTACGACGCGGCGATGAAGCATCGCGACGACGGCACGCCGCTGGTGGTGATCGCGGGCAAGGAATATGGCACCGGCTCGTCGCGCGACTGGGCGGCAAAGGGCACGCGCCTGCTGGGCGTGAAGGCGGTCATCGTCGAAAGCTTCGAGCGCATCCACCGCTCCAACCTCGTCGGCATGGGCGTGCTCCCGCTGCAGTTCATCGATGGCGCGACGCGTCAGTCGCTGGGCCTCACCGGCGATGACAGCTTTACCATTCGCGGGGTGGCGACGCTGGAGCCGCGCCAGCGAGTGGAGGTGGAAGTGACCCGCGCCGACGGCACGACCTTCACCTTCCCCGCGCTCTGCCGCATCGATACCGCCAATGAGCTGGAATATTTCCGCCACGGTGGCATCCTTCGCTATGTGCTGCGCCGCCTCGCCGCCTGACGAGGGGCGTCGCCGACGAGGGTTTTGACGAAGGGGGTCGCGTGATGGAGACTGGCGTGGGCGAGCAACAGGGCGCGTCGCCGGGTGCCGACACGCTGCTCTACAGCGTGCTGTCGCTCGACGCCGCGGCGCAGGGCGAGCTGCGTCGCGGGTCGGTGGGTGAGGCAGTGAGCCTGGTCCCCGACCGGCACAGCGACGACGCCTTCGCCGTGCGTGTGCTGAGCGCGCGTAACGTCGATTTGGGCCCGCTCGACACCCACCGAGAGCTCGTGCGGCGTCGGCTCGACCGCGACCAGCCGGTGACCGCAGAACTTGCCGAAGTGATGGGCGATCGCGCCACCCTGCGCATCGACATCGACGGGCGCGAGCGCACCGCCATCGGCCGTGCGCGCGATCCGGTGCCTTACGACACGACCCGTCCGCGGCGCGAATCGATGAAGGGGCGCAACGGGATCCTGTTGTTCGGCGGCCTCGCCGCGGCGCTGCTGATAGCGCTCTATTTCAACATGCCCGGCCGGACCACCCCCCCCCCCCCCGCCGACGCCACCGCTCCCGCCCCGGCCCCCACCACCGCCC
>CAKZIN010000090.1 GCA_936933955.1 uncultured Sphingopyxis sp.
GTGGCGGTGCGGGCGGACAAGTAGGTGGCTTTCAGGAAAATGCCGCGCTGTCCCCGCCGATCGATGACGGGTGCCCCGTATCGAGCGATCGCCCGAGGGGTTGCGCCCCTGCTGGGATCGGGCTGCTCCGATAGGCTTTTCGTCTTGGCGGAGGTGTGGGTCGGAGCGGGCCGCGGGCGCGGGGGTGTGCGCCGCGAGCGAAAAAAGTCGAGCCAGAAACGCTCGTAGCTGCGCTCATTGGCAGCGATCTCACGGAACAGCTTGTCGCGAGCTTTGCGATCTTCGACCGCCATGGCGCGCAGCGTCGCCTGGCGGCGAAGCTCTCGCCTGCGGCATGAAGCGGCATCGCGGGCCGCGCGTGCGACGCAGGCCCGCTCGGCGCCCACCTCGGCGCCGCCGCCCTTCGTTTTGCAACGCAAAACATTTCTTTCGCCGTTCTTAAACATCGGCCCGAGGGTGCCGAGTAGGAGCGAGCGCGTCCGGGGTGGCTAGGGCTGAGCACCACAAATATTTGCGGCGCTTTCGCACGCCTCAAGGGGCCGCTGATATTTGCTAGCGGCGGCTGTCAAAGTGGTCCTGTCTTTGCAGGCTGAGGCCCTAGCCACCCTTCTTGGTGAAATGGCTAGCCGTATCGTATTTGTATGAATTCGTCGGACCCTCATCGGCCCATCCCGCGCATGACACCGGAGATGATAGAGCGCCTGCGTCGCAATCTTGCGGCCCAGGTGCGGGCCGATCCTATGACAGAGCGCCGACAAGCGAGCGCTGAGGTTGAGCAACTCGAAAGGGAAGTTGCTGCGACGAAGGATCAGATCGAAGTGCTCCGCAAGGCGCTCGATCGCAGCCCTGCGGCAGAACCGCATCGCGACTATCACGCGTACGCGCTCGGCGCCGACCTTCACTTCGCGGGTCTGACGGCGGCCGATGCCACGGCACTGACTGGTCTCTGGTCAACAGGGCCCGCCAACGTCGCAAAACTGCTCATGATCGCGGCGGAGACTAACCCGGCAACCTACGTCTTGCGTTTGTTGCCCTCGATCCTCAACGCTCACCGCGACGAACTCGAGGCGCGGGGACGGCTTGTACAATGGCGGCGGCGCTGGGCTGCCTACCAAGCCGAGAGCGAGGCTTGGCTGGCATCAGATTTGCGTACGCGGGACGGGGGTTGGCGCGACCTGCACATGACCAGCCCACAGCGCCATCTCATTCGAACGACCGCCCTATTGCTCAAGATTGACATCCCAGAGCTGCGGTCGCGTGGCGAGGCGCATGACTGGCTAAATACCTACGGTGCAAATCTCGTTTATCGAAAGGCCTTCTGATTATGACGCATCAATTCATCCCAGCTGGCGTCAGCTGGTCGTTCGAAACCCTCGAGCAATGGAATAGGCTCGTTGAACAAGTTGGCGAGATCCGTGAGGCTCTCGCCCAAGAGATGGCAAGCTTGGACCTCGAGGTAGCGCGGGCGGCTGAACGGGAATTTGACCATCTGGAAGGGACGATCGTTCCGTTCCTCATCAAACGGTTTGCGGAGAGGAAGGAATCCTTCGAAATTCAAGAGGAGACAGCGCGTCGTCGGGCCAAGATTCAGCAGCTAAACAATTTGAAGGGCATGTCCCATGAGTAAGCCTCCCGTGACCGTCTCCCAGTGTCTCCTTCACCGAGATCCGGTTGGGCGAGAGGCGGAGGCATTTCTCCGTCGTTATGCGCTGCTTGCCGCTCTCGGCGGTCGATCTGACCTCAAAGGGGCGCCAAAAGACGATCAGCTCGCACGTGAACTTGAGTATCAGCTCGTGAACGGCGTCGACCTCCTGTCCGCTGATCCGAACGCTGGTTTTCCGATTCCAGCTGGCGTTCGACTGGAGCGCTTGGCGTATTCTCCCTGGCTCTGTGAAGAGCAGCTGCCGGCCGGGGCATTTCGCTTGCCGACGAACGTGGATGAGTTCGTCCGGCAGTTCCAGGCGGTCACCGGGATCGGTCCGGACGAGGGTGAGCTTTTTGAAGCGGTCTACCGCATCACGCCAACGGCTCTTGGGGAGATCGCGATGGAGGTGCGTGACCGGGAGGAAGAGCCTTGGCCCAACTTCCGCCTCCTCCTTTCGCGTGAATTCAACCTTCTTGAGAAGAACAGCGCCACTGCAGTTTTGTGGCAACCTCCACAGAACGCGCCGCACTTTAACCGGCCCGCGATTGATGGTTTCCCGCTTCTGGGTGAAATGGAGCGCGAAGCGTGCATCTCCAAGGACCTCACCCAGCTGAATCGGGAGATGAACAGGTCTCAGCTCAGAAATCTGTTGGAACACGCCGACAAGATCTAACTTGGGCGTGTGGTCAGCAAGGCGCCCAATCTGAAGCGGCTGCTCTCCTACGGGTTGGTCCAGTCGGACGCTCTCTCGCGCGCGATGGAAGAAACCGGCAGCAAAGACGCCCTCAAGGTGGGTTCGTCCTCGTGGTTTGCCGCAGCGGCGGGAATGTCGACCTCCAATCTCGGCGATCCGATCGAGATCCTCGGCGACCGCGGAAGTTGGGCGCGGCAGGCTCTTCTGAAAGCGTTCGCAAGTCCCCCGGACTCGCGACGCAGTGTCGAGAACGGCGATGCCGCGACCTTTTGGAACTTCGACAATCAACTGATTTCGCGGCTAGCGCGCGTGCAATTGGCCGAAGAGTATAAGGGCGGAATTCGAAAGCGAGGCCACATCAGCGGCGACGCGCGCTCGGCGCTTGCGCAGGTCATCGCGCGCCACTGCGATCCGGTGACGGCAGAAACGCTCGACCAACGGTCGACTCGTCAGGCCGGCAGTCGGACCGATGGCAGAATGCCAACGCTCGCCAATCTTCAGAAGGGAGCGGGCGGATACAGTAAATACCAACTCCCGTCAGCGGGAAAGCCGGGAGCAGCTCCCCGCTTCAGTCCGTCGCTCTGGCAAGATCGCTATGCCGATACCAGTCTTTGGCAGGCGCTTCTGCGTGGCGACAGCAAGTCGCTCAAGGCCCTCGAACTCTCGGAACGTGAAGCCAAGGCGTTTGATGACGCGCTCGCCGCGGCGCGCAGCGACTTTTCCGCAGCCCTGGTCGGAGGCACGACGGAGGATGGTCGGCTTGCGGTCATGGCCGCCTGTGACCTCGCAACAGCTGTCAGCGCGATCAGCACAAATCGTGCGCTCGCCCGAGCGCTGAAAGAGTTGCTCGATACCCTGCCTCAAACGAAAGGCACGCAAGAAGCGGACGACGGTAAGTCCGCATCGCGACGCGATGTCAGCCATCGCATCATCCCTGGAAGTGCTGCATTTCTCAAAGCTCGGCGAAAGACAGGTTCGCAGCCATCGCCGAGCTCTCCGCGAGCCAATCAGAAGCCGAAAAAGTCGGAACGACATGAGTCACGGCGCCGTGTCGAACGTAAGAAGGTGAAGGATAGCCACACGAAGGCCGACGATCGCAACACGTCGTTTCCAGAACCGTCCGACCTTCCTCATCCGCCCATCGACGGGTGACGTTCGAAGTTCAACGACAGTCCGGCTGTCGCAGCAGGAAATCAGCTAGGCGGCCCTAGCCACCCGTTATTTAAGCACGCGCTCGGCCCACCCCGAGGCGATGGAAGGCAATCGAGATGTGCAGCTGCCGGAGAGCGCCTCGACGCGGTCAGCGTCGCGGTCGCCTGAGTCAGACTGGGACATCATCGACCGTCTAACTGCCTTGCCCGTCACCTCCCGCGAGACCCATATAGTCTCGACCGCCCTTGCCGCGGCGCTGATGGCGATTCTCGAGGAGGTTGAAGCGTGAGCCTGAAATCGCACGTCAAGCGCCAGGGCCCGCACAAAGCCTTTATCTACCTTAGGCTGTCGGTCGACAAGGAAAATGGCAACGCGCAGTCGATCGAAGCACAGCGTCACGCAATTCAAGCATTTGCGGCGTCCCGAGATATCGAAATCGTCGGCGAATTTGTGGATAGCGGCATGAGCGGTCAGACCGATCGGCGGCCAGGATTCCAGCAAATGCTTGCTCAGGCGACCTCGGATGCCCGTCCCGTCGACCTAATTCTTATGTACGCGATCAGCCGTATCGCGCGCAATATTTCCCTTTTCCTTCAGACGCTCGAGACGCTGGCCGAAGCGGGCGTGGAGGTCATTTCGACGACTGAGAATTTCGGCACGGGTAAAGGCCAGCGGCTCGCTAACATCGTTACCGCGTTGATCGCCGAAGAGCAGGCTCGCGATGCCGCCGTTCTCACGCGCAAGAGCCGACGCGAGAACGCCCGGCAAGGCTTCTTCAACGGCGGCCCTGTCGCGTTCGGCTATCGGACCTATGTCGCCAGGCAGGACGGCGAGAAAAGCCGAATGAGGCTCGAGGTCGTGCCCGAAGAGGCCGACGTCATCCGCCGGATCTTCGACTGGGCCGATCAGGGTCGCGGCGGACGGTGGATCGTCACGACCTTGAACAGCGAGGGCGCCACCATGCGCGGCGCCAAATTCAGCAACAGCAATGTCGCGGCCATCCTGACGCGCGAAACCTACATCGGCCAATATCGGGATCGGACAGCGGACGATGACGGCAACAGGCCCGAGATCGAAGACGCGATCATCGTGCCGTGCCCCGCCATCATCGAACGGGAGCAGTTTGAGCGGGTGGCGGCCACCCGGATCGCCCGCAGCCCCCGCAACACCGCCCCCCACGTCGCCGCCGGCACCACCCTTCTCACTGGCATCGCCCGCTGCGGCATGTCGGATTGCGGAAGCGGGCTGACCATCCGCACCGGCAAAGGTGGGCGGTATGCCTACTACAGCTGCAACGCGCGCGTTAACCGCGGCGAAAAATGCGCCTGTCCCAACATTCGTCGCGAGCAGCTCGACGGCATCGTCCTCGAACTCGTCGAGAAGAAGATCCTGGCTAAGGACCGGCTGCGTCAGCTTTTGGCGGAGGTCCTCGATCTGTCGGATCAGCAGCGCGAGCGACGCGCTGCTGAGTTGGCGGCTGCGCGCTCGGAACAGACGCGCGCAGAGAAAGCGATCAGCCAGCTGCTGATTCTCGTCGAAGAGGGCGTCATGGCGCCGCGTGATCCGCAATTCGCTGAGCGAATGGCCGCAAATCGCGCCAAACTCGCGGCCGTCACCAGCCGTATCCAAACCTTGGAAGTCCAGCTGGCGCATGGCCGTCGCCGGATCACCGAGGCGCACGTCGATCGCTTCGGCGCGCTGCTTTCGGAAAAGCTGCGCGACGAAGACCCGGCACTCCGGTCCGCCTACCTGCGCATGTTCGTGTCAGAGGTGAGCGTCTCGGAACACAAAATCGTCGTTTCCGGTCCAATGGCAGCCCTCGAAAGGGGCGCCACCGCGGCGGCACTGCGGCCAAAGGCCGTAGTGCCCACATTTGACCGGAAGTGGTGCCCCAGGCCGGACTCGAACCAGCATGCCTTGCGGCGTTCGATTTTGAGTCGAATGCGTCTACCATTCCGCCACTGGGGCACGCGTGGGGAGCCATAGCGTGGCGCGCGGCGGGCGCAAGCGGGATGGTGCTAATCCCGGCTCGCGCGCTTCGCCTATTTCTTGAGGTCTCGGGCGATCGTCTTGGCGGTCGCCTTGCCGAACGGGGGCTTGAGCCCCGCGAGCTTGGCGACGTCGACCCTGGCCTGGCGGTACACCGACTTGGCGTGGCTAAAGGTGCGAAAGCCGTCGACGCCGTGATAGGCGCCCATGCCCGAGGGGCCGACCCCGCCGAACGGCAGATCCTCCTGCGCCACGTGGAAGATCACGTCGTTGACCGTCACCCCGCCCGAGATGATCGTGTCGAGGACACGGCGCTCCTCGTCGCGGTCGGGGCCAAAATAATAGAGACCGAGCGGGCGCGGATTTGCGTTGACATAGGCGACCGCCTCCCCCGCGCTCGGCGTCGTGCGGATCGGGAGCACGGGGCCGAAAATCTCCTCCTGCATCAGCGCCATTTCGTCGGTGACGCCGCGCACGACATGGAGCGGCATCTTGCGGCTGTTCGCGCTCGCAAAATCCTCGCCCGCCGGGTTGATGACGGTGATGTCCGCGCCCTTGTACCGCGCGTCGTCGATCAGGCCGGTGAGACGAGCGTGATGGCGATCGTTGACCACTGAGGTGTAATCGTCGTTGGTGAGCAGCGTCGGATACATCGCCTCGACGCTTTTCCCCAGCGCCTCGACGAAAGCGCCCTCACGTGCCGCGTCGATCATCACATAATCTGGCGCGAGGCAGATCTGCCCGGCGTTCATCATCTTGCCCATCGCCACCTTATCCGCGACTTGCGCGAGGTCGGCGCCCTGCCCGACGATCACCGGCGACTTGCCGCCAAGCTCCAGCGTCAGCGGGACGAGATTGTCCGCCGCCGCTCGCGCGACATGCCGACCGATGCTCGTCGCGCCAGTGAAGATGAGGTGGTCCCACGGCAGCTTGGTGAACGCCTCCCCCACCGCCGGGCCGCCGGTGACGATGGCGAATTCATCCTCCGCGAAATATTGAGGCACAAGCCGGGCAAACATCTCCGCCACGCGGGGGGTGAACTCGGAGGGTTTGGCGATGGCGCGATTGCCCGCGGCGAACACGCCGGCAAGCGGCCCGATCACCAGCCCGATCGGGAAGTTCCAAGGAGCGACGATGCCCACCACACCCTTGGGCTGAAATTCGATCCGCGCACTGGCGCCGAGCAGCCCCAGCGGAAACATCGGCGAGCGCTTTTCGGGGCGCATCCAGCGATCGACGTGCTTGCGCGCATGCTTGAGCGCGTTGGCCCCAGCCAGCACGTCGCTGATCAGCGTCAGCTCTCGCGAGCGATTGCCAAAGTCCTCCGATGCGGCGCGCGCCCAGTCGTCGGCGTGGTCGATCATCAGCGCGATGGCGCGCGTGAGCCGGTCCTTGCGTGACGCCGCGCTGACTGGAAGTTCGGCGGTGAATGCGGTTCGCGCGCGCTCTAGCAGCGCCGCCATCGTTTCGGGTGAAGTCTCTGTGAGTCCGGGCGCGGCCGATAGTGGAGGTAGGTCGGCAGCCAGCGTCGCCATCGGATCGGCCTTTCGTTGTGAACAAGCGTGTCAGTTGCAACACAGTCAGGGGCTCGCAAGCAAGCAAAAAGGGAGCGCCTCCGCTGTGGAGGCGCTCCCTTTCATTGCAAGCTATGCTGCAGGATCAGCGGCGCGTGCGGGTTCGAACCGTGGTGCGGTGATGCACCTTGCCATTGCGGTCGGTCCAGCTGGTGCTGGTGCGCGTGGCGCGGTGATTGGGAGTGCGATGCGTGGTCGCGCGGGTGCTGCGACGCATCGTGCTCATCGTCGTACCGCGCTCATGCGCCTGGATGCAGTTATCGGTCACGCCGCGAGTGCATACCGGATAGGACTGGTTGCCCATATTGGTGGTGCCGGGCTGCATGTTGCCTGTGGTCTGCATGTCCTGCGCAGCGGCGGGTGCGGCAAAGCTGAGCGCCGCGATGGCAGAGGCGATGGCGATACGAAGCATGATCTATCTCCCTCGAGCGCGCTCGAACGGGCGCGGTGAGGGCAGGACAACGCGCCAGCCGCCCCGCTGTTGCACAAGGCGCCCGCCCCTCTCCTCTGCGTGATGCGCAGGGGGGGGGGGCGCGGGCCAGGTCGGATGAGCGGTCGATCAGCGCCGGCGCGGACGCGCCCGGGGCGTGGCACGCCGTTCTGCCTGCACGCAATTGTCGGTCACGGTGCGCGAGCAGCGCGGGATCGACGCCGGAGCGACCGGCGCGGCGGCGGGCGGTGGGTTGGGCACCATGGCCGGCGGCGCGGGAGGGCTCGGCGGAGGAGGCGCCGGCGGCATGCCGGCGTCGGGGGAACGCCGCTGGCCCGCAGGAGGCGACTCCGGTGACGGCATGGTCGGCGGCGCCTCTGGCGCGGGGGGCGCCTCGCTCGCGGGGGGCGTCGGGGTGTCCAGCTCGGTCGGGGGCGTCGGCGGAGTTGGGCTTGTCGGAGCGGTAGGGTTGGTTGGCGGCGGCATGGTTTCTGCTGCGAGCGGCAGGCTCAACACCAGCGCGCAAGCAGCACCGGCGGGCAGCCAGTAGCGGAAGTGTCTCATTCGATCTCTCCTGATGGCGGCGGCACATGGGGGCGGGCCGCACGCTTTCGGAACGAGGGCAAGGTCGAGCTTTTGCGGCGCCGTGGCCACCCCGGGTCCACTCGCCCTGCCCAACCGCAAGTGGCGACTCGCCGGGAAGCGTGGCGGAAGCGCGCTCGGTTGCGCCCGCCGGGAGCGTGGGGCACCCTCCGGCGCATGGCTCTCCATCCCACCATCGCCGCCGTCACCGATCGCATCGTCGAGAGGAGCCGCGAGTCGCGTGGTCGTTACCTTGACCTGATGACCGCCGAGCGTGAGCGCGGGATCAATCGCACGCGCCTCTCCTGCGGGAACCTCGCCCACGGTTTTGCTGCTGCGCTCGACGACAAGCCACGCATCCGCAGCGGCGCTGCGATGAACATCGGCATCGTCACCGCCTACAATGACATGCTCTCCGCGCATCAGCCCTACGGCCGCTACCCCGAGCGGCTGAAGCTTTACGCCCGAGAATATGGCGCGAGCGCGCAGGTTGCCGGCGGAGTTCCGGCGATGTGCGACGGAGTGACGCAGGGTCAGCCGGGCATGGACCTGTCGCTGTTCAGCCGCGACAACATCGCCCAGGGCACCGCCATCGCCCTCTCCCACGCGATGTTCGAAGGCGCGCTGCTGCTCGGCATCTGCGACAAGATCGTGCCGGGGCTGCTGATCGGCGCGCTGCGCTTTGGACATTTGCCGATGATCTTCGTCCCCGGCGGGCCGATGCCCTCGGGCCTTCCTAACAAAGAGAAGGCGGCGGTCCGCCAACGCTACGCCGCTGGGCAGACGGGGCGCGAGGAACTGCTGGATGCGGAGGCAGCCTCCTATCACAGCCCCGGCACCTGCACCTTTTACGGCACCGCCAACTCCAACCAGATGATGATGGAGCTGATGGGGCTGCACATCCCCGGCGCGGCCTTCGTCAACCCCAACACGCCGCTGCGCGAGGCGCTCAACCGGGAAGCGATGCGGCGGTTGGTGGAGATCGGCAGCGGGGAGGACCGCCGTCCGCTCAGCGCCTGCGTCGACGAACGCGCGATCGTCAATGCCATCGTCGGCCTGCTCGCGACGGGCGGGTCGACCAACCACATGATCCACCTCCCCGCCATCGCGCGCGCGGCGGGCATCGTCATCGACTGGGAGGATTTCGATCGGCTGTCGAGCGCGGTGCCGCTGATCGCGCGGGTCTATCCCAACGGCAGCGCCGACGTGAACCACTTCCACGCCGCGGGCGGAATGGCGTTCGTTACGCAGGAGCTGCTGGGAGCGGGGCTAATCCATAGCGACATCCTCACGGTCGGCGGCACGATGGCGGATTATGCCAAGGCGCCGACGCTGGTGCGCGACGGGCCATTCCCGGGCGAC
This sequence comes from uncultured Sphingopyxis sp., assembly GCA_936933955.1. Classification (GTDB taxonomy): domain Bacteria; phylum Pseudomonadota; class Alphaproteobacteria; order Sphingomonadales; family Sphingomonadaceae; genus Sphingopyxis. Next base: position 9,429 of record CAKZIN010000090.1, read on the forward strand.
GCGTCGGAATTTTCCTCGATCGTCGACCCCAGCCCGCAGGACGGGGGCGCTCGGATCGAGTGGCGCGCTGTGGGTGAGTCGAGCAACTTCGACATCCTCCGCCCCGCCGCCGATGCGTTCGCGGCGGAGGGCGGCATGCGCCTGCTCACCGGCAACCTCGGCCGCGCAGTGATCAAGCTAAGTGCGGTCGCGCCTGAACGCTGGCAGGTGGAGGCGCCTGCGCGCATCTTTGCCGATCAGGACGCGGTGCTTGCCGCTTTCAAGGCGGGGGAGCTCGACCGCGACGTGGTGGTCGTGGTGCGCTTTCAGGGGCCGCGCGCCAACGGCATGCCCGAGCTGCACAAGCTCACGCCCGCACTCGGTGTGCTGCAGGACAAGGGTTATCGCGTGGCGCTGGTCACCGACGGGCGCATGTCCGGTGCGAGCGGCAAGGTGCCCGCGGCCATCCACCTCTCGCCCGAGGCGCTGAGCCACGCGGGGGCCCCGCCCGGCCCGCTGGCGCGGCTGCGCGACGGCGACGTGGTGCGCGTCGACGGCGAGGCTGGCACGCTCGACGCGCTGGTCGATGCAGCAGAGTGGACCGCGCGCGAAGCCGCCCTCCCGCCGCCCCCGCCGATCGGCACGGCACGCGAACTATTCGCGCTCCAACGCCTCACCGCCGACGACGCCGAACGCGGCGCGAGCGCGATGCTCGCGGCGATGGAGGGCGTGACGGGCGTTTAGCGACCGCGCGGCCCTCCCGGCGAGAGGGAGCGGAGTGGCCCCCCCTTTCCCCTCATGCTGCGCTGCACTAAGTCGCAGGGAAACAACTCTCCCGGAGCTTTCCCCCATGGCCGACAACATCGTCATCCTGTCCTACGCGCGCACCCCGATGGGGGCGATGCAGGGGGCGCTGAGCGAGGCGAGCGCGACCGACCTCGGCGCGACCGCGATCAAGGCGGCGGTGGAGCGCGCAGGCGTCGCGGGCGACGATATCGACCGCGTCTACATGGGCTGCGTGCTTCCCGCCGGGCTCGGCCAGGCGCCCGCGCGGCAGGCGGCGATCAAGGCGGGGCTCCCCACCAGCGTCGGCGCGACCACCGTCAACAAGGTGTGCGGCTCGGGCATGCAGACGATCATCATGGCGCACGAGGCGATCGCTGCCGGGAACGCCGACGTGATCGTCGCGGGCGGCATGGAGTCGATGACCAACGCGCCTTACCTCCTCAAAAAGCACCGCTCGGGCGCGCGCATCGGGCACGACACGGCTTACGACCACATGTTCCTCGACGGGCTCGAGGACGCGTATGACGCGGGGCGCGCGATGGGGACGTTCGCGCAGGACACCGCCAACGAATATCAGCTCACCCGCGAGGAGCAGGACGCCTACTACATCGAGTCGCTGCGTCGTGCGCAGGCGGCGATCGACGGTGGTGGCTTTGCGAGCGAGGTGGTCCCGGTGACCATGGCCACCCGCACCGGCGAGGTGGTTGTCGATACCGATGAAGCCCCCGGCCGCGGCAAGCCCGACAAGATCCCGACGCTCAAGCCCGCCTTTGCCAAGGACGGCACCATCACCGCTGCGACCTCCAGCTCGATCAGCGATGGCGCGGCGGCGCTGGTGATCGCGCGCGAAGGTGCGGTTGCGGGCAAGCCGGTCGCGCGGATCGTCGCCACCGCCGCGCATGCGCAGGCGCCGGCCCAGTTCACCACCGCGCCTGCCGGAGCGATCACCAAGGTTCTAGAAAAGGCGGGCTGGGCGGTCGACGATGTCGACCTGTTCGAGGTCAACGAAGCCTTCGCCTGCGTCGCCATGTTCGCAATGCGCGACCTCGGCATCCCGCATGACAAGCTCAACGTCCACGGCGGCGCCACCGCGCTCGGCCACCCGATCGGCGCTTCGGGCGCGCGCATCGTCACCACGCTGATCGGCGCACTCAAAGCGAAGGGTGGCAAGCGCGGGGTTGCGAGCCTCTGCATCGGCGGCGGCGAAGCCACCGCGGTGGCGATCGAGCTGATCTGACCTTTGGCGCTACGCGCTCCGGCGACGGCCGAGCGTTGGCGGAACGTCGTGCTCCTGCGAAAGCAGGAGCCCAAGCCAACATGGCTCAGCGCTTGACCTCCCTAGGCTTCTGCTTTCGCAGGAGCACAGGGTGGATCAGACCCGCGCAGCGTTGTGGAGATAACCCTCCGACGGCTCATAATCGATCGTGTCGACATGGCCTTCGGGATCGGGGTGGATGATGATGTGCACCCCGGGAAAGGCGGCGTGGAGGCGGGCTTCGACGCGGTCCATGACCTCGTGCGCGGCAGCGACGGTCATGTCGTGTGGCAGCCACAGGTGGAGCTGAACGAAGTCGTGCGTCCCGCTGGTGCGGGTGCGCAAATGGTGGATGCCGCGCGCTTCGGGCTCCTGCAGCGCGACCTCGATAAACGCCCTCTTGCGCTCGGTGGACCATTCCTTGTCCATCAGCTGGTCGACGACCTCGCTCGCCGCGCGCCATGCGCCCCACAGCAGCCACAGCGCGATGACCAGCCCGAACACCCCGTCAGCGCCGTTCAAGCCTGCGTAGACCTCCAACACCAGCGCGGCGATCACCGCGATGTTGAGGAACAGGTCGGAGCGATAGTGCAGACTGTCGGTGGCGATGGCGACCGACGCGGTCTGCTTCACCACCCGGCGCTGGTAGGCGAGCAGGCCGAGTGTGGTGATAATCGCCAGCAGCGACACCGCGATCCCCGCTTCGGGCGCCGCGACATTGCCGCCCTCGAGCAAACGGTTGACCGCTCGCCAGCCGAGAAACAGCGCGGAGATGCTGATCAGCACGACCTGGATCATGCCCACCAGCGCTTCCGCCTTGCCGTGGCCGAAACGGTGATCCTCGTCCGCCGGGATCGCGGCGATGCGCACGCCAACCAGCGTGATGACCGAGGCGACGAGGTCGAGCGCCGTGTCCGCAAGGCTCCCCAGCATCGCGGTCGATCCCGTGCGCCACAACGCCCACGCTTTCACCAGCCCGAGCAGCGATGCGACCGCGACGCTCAACAGCGCGGCGCGACTGGTCAGCGCGCCGCGGGTGGTGAGGTCACCGGGGGCGTGGGTCGGCGTCACGGATAGAGCAGCCCGCTCGACCAGGGTTGCGTGGGAGAGGCACGCTCGAAACGGCGCCGCTCATGCAGGCGATGTTCGCGGTCGAGCCAGAATTCGATGGCGAGTGGCGTCACGCGCCACCCCGACCAGCGCGGAGGACGCGGTACATCCTGTCCCTCGAACCGGGCCTGCACGTCAGCGAAGCGCGCTTCGAACGTGGCGCGCGCATCGAGCGGGCGCGATTGCTCGCTCGCCCAGGCGCCGAGCTGACTGTCGCGGCTGCGGGTCGCGAAATAGGCGTCGGCTTGGGAATCGGCGACCGGCGCCACCGGGCCTTCTATGCGTATCTGACGGCGCAAGCTCTTCCAGTGAAACAGCAGCGCGACGTTGGGATTCGCGGCCAGCTCGCGGCCCTTGCGGCTGTCGAGGTTGGTGTAAAACACAAACCCCCCGCCTTCGCCTTCGTGAGGGCCGTGGCCCTTGAGCAGCACCATTCGCACCGATGGGCGGCCTACGGCGTCCGCGGTCGCCAGCGCCATGGCGTTGCCGTCATTGATCTCACTCGCGCGCGCTTCGGCGAACCAGCGGTCGAACAGGGCAAAGGGGTCGGCGGCGTCAGCAAGCGGATCGACAGACATAGCGCGCGCTTTAGCGACGAGCGGCGGGTGGGTCGAGCGGGGCCGCTGACCTTCTCCCTCCCCGGCATCACGGGTAGAATGTGGCTGGCAGCGCACACCATTGCCCACCACGCACCCCTGCACTAGCTAGGCGCGCATGGCTTCCGACCCTTATGCGCTGCTCGGCGTACCCCGCACCGCGAGCGACGACGAGATCAAGAAGGCGTATCGCAAGCTCGCCAAGGAGCTGCACCCGGACCGCAACAAGGACAATCCTAAGGCGGCGGAGCGTTTTTCGCAGGTGACCGGCGCCTACGACCTCCTTTCCGACAAGGACAAGCGCGGCAAGTTCGACCGTGGAGAGATCGACGCCGATGGCAACCCCAGCTTCGCCGGGTTCGGCGGGGGCGGGTTTCCGGGCGGCGGGGCGCGCTATTCGACGTCGCGCGGGGGCGGCTACAATGGCGGGCCATTCGCGGGCAACGCAGGCGAAGCGGACTTCGGCGGCATCTTTGACGAACTGTTCGGCCAGGCGCGCGCCCGCCAGCGGGCGCAGACTACACCTCCGCGCAAGGGCGCCAACGTCGCCTATCGGCTGGCGGTGAGCTTCGTCGACGCCGCGCGCCTCGCGCCTCAGCGGATCACGCTGATGGACGGCTCGACGGTCGATCTAAAGCTTCCCGCGGGCGTCGATACCGGCACGCAAATGCGCCTCGCTGGGAAGGGCGAGGCGGGGACCGGGGGCAAGGGCGACGCGCTGATCACCGTCGAGATCGAGTCGCACGCCCATTTCCGCCGCGACGGCGACGACATCCGGCTCGACCTCCCCGTGACGTTGAAGGAGGCAGTTGCTGGGGCGTCGGTGCGGGTGCCGACCGTCGACGGCGCGGTGATGGTCAAGGTGCCTGCAGGCTCCTCCTCCGGCCGGGTCCTTCGGCTGAAAGGCAAAGGCTTCTCCCGCAAAGGCGGCGCGCGCGGCGACCAGCTGGTGACGATCGAGATCGACCTGCCGAAGGACGACGCGCGCCTCACCGAATTCGTCGCGGGCTGGGACGACGATCGCGACGTCCGCGCGGGGCTGGGGTGAGTTTGCATCCGATTACGCCTCCGCCCCCTGTGGCAGGGGTCACGGGGCGAACGCGATGACCGCCTCGCAAATCCCGGAAGACGTCGCCACCGATCACGAGCTCGCGACGACAGTAGACATCGCCGCCACCGTCCAAGCCGAGGTGGAGGAGCTGTTCGCGCAGCGCGGACGCTCCCCCAATTCGCCCGAGGCGCGGCGCGAAACCGCGGTACGGATCGACGAGGAGCACCGTCGGCGCCGCCTCAATAAGGTGGTTGCGCGTGTCCGCCCCGGCACTCGGCCGTTCGAGGTAGCGAAGCGCGTGCTCACCGGCGCCTATTTCGACGGCTTCATCCACGCCGGCAATTTCGCCTACATGTCGCTGATCGCGCTGTTCCCATTCTTCATCACCGCCACCGCGCTGATGAGCGCGTTCGGACGCACCAGCGAAGGCGTCCATGCACTTCAGGTGGTGCTGGACACCATGCCCGACAGCGTTGCGCAGACGCTCGAAAAACCGGTGCGCGACGTGCTTGCCGGGCGCAGCGGGCTGTTCCTGTGGCTCGGTGCGGCGGTTGGATTCTGGACCGTCGGCAGCCTCATCGAAACGATACGCGACATCCTCCGCCGCGCCTACGGCACGGTCGCGCGGAAGAGCTTCTTCACCTACCGCCTGTATGCGATCGGCATTACCGTCGCGGCGGTGATGTTGCTGCTGGTGTCGTTCAGCTTGCAGGTGGTCACGGTCGCGCTCGACGCCGCGATCAGTCGGATCTTGCCCGACCAATTCGAAGGTTGGGGCACGCTCGCCCTGTCGCGGGGGCTGTCGGCGGGAGGGTTGTTCTTCTCGCTCTACCTAATCTTCTATTCGCTGACGCCGTCGGTCTATCGCAGTCGCCGCTATCCCAAATGGCCGGGCGCGCTGGTGACGACGCTGTGGTGGGTGGGCGTGACGCTGGCGCTGCCACCGCTGCTCGCGAGCATCCTCAACTACGATAGTACCTATGGCAGCCTCGCCGGGGTGATGGTCGCGCTGTTTTTCTTCTACCTCATCGGATTGGGCGTGGTCGTCGGGGCAGAACTCAACGCCGCGCTGGCCGAAACGCCTGAGGAAACGCAGAACCGGATCGGCCAGGGCGACGAACGCGCTCGCCAGAAGGCAACATTGGAGGGATCGAAATGACCGGTTTGATGGCGGGCAAGCGCGGGCTCATCATGGGGCTCGCCAACGACCGCAGCCTTGCTTGGGGCATTGCGCAGGCGCTGGCGCGAGAGGGGGCGGAGCTCGCCTTTTCCTACCAGGGCGAGGCACTCGAAAAGCGCGTTCGCCCGCTGGGTGAGAGCCTGGGCGCAAGCATCTTTCTCGACTGCGACGTGAGCGATGCGGCCTCGCTCGACGCGACCTTCGCCGCACTCAAGGACCAGTGGGGCGAGCTCGATTTCGTCGTCCACGCGATCGGCTATTCGAACAAGAACGAGCTGCGCGGCCGCTACGTCGACACCAGCCTCGACAATTTCCTCATGACCATGAACATCAGCGCCTACAGCCTCGTCGCCGTCGCCCGGCGGGCGAGCGCCATGATGCGCGAGGGGGGAGCGATCCTGACGCTCAGCTACTATGGCGCTGAGAAGGTCATCCCGCACTACAATGTCATGGGCGTCGCCAAGGCGGCGCTCGAGGCGAGCGTGCGCTACCTCGCCAACGACCTCGGCCCCGACGGCATCCGCGTCAACGCGATCAGCGCGGGGCCGGTGAAGACGCTCGCGGCGAGCGGCATCGGCGATCTCCGCTACATCCTCAAATGGAACGAACTCAACGCCCCGATGCGCCGCACTGTAACGATCGAGGACGTCGGTGGCGCCGGCCTCTACCTCCTCTCGTCGTTGTCGAGCGGCGTGACCGGCGAAGTCCACCACGTCGACAATGGCTATCACGTCGTCGGCATGAAGCAGGAAGACGCCCCGGACATCGCGTTGGCGTGACTGAGATGGGCACTTCCGCGCTGTCCGTCACGACGATGGTCCTACGGAGCGCCGGGTCCGCCGCGATGATAGCCCTAACATTCGCACTCACAGCGTGCGCCCCTGCCGAGCCAGGAGCGGCCAGCAACGTCGAGCGTGTGACACTGTTGTCGGTGACCTGCGGCGACATTTGCTACCTCGACGTGCGCCGCGCGAATGGTGCGGTCGAGCAGTTGATGTGCACCGCCGACCCGTGCCTTCCTTGGTTCGAAGCGCAACAACTCCCGCCGGCGCTCGCAGGCGCGACACGCGCGGTGAGGCTAGGTACCGCCGCCCAGACCGACGCCGCCGGCACCGTCATGGAACCCGCCTTCCCCGCAATCGTGGCCTTCGTGCCATGAGCCACAACAGCTTCGGCCACCTCTTCCGCGTCACCACCTGGGGCGAAAGTCACGGGCCAGCGATCGGCGCGGTTGTCGACGGGTGTCCGCCGGGGATCGCGCTGGCAGAGGAGGATATTCAGCCTTGGCTCGACCGGCGGCGGCCCGGCACGTCGCGCTATACGACGCAGCGGCAGGAGCCCGATGCGGTGCGCATCCTGTCGGGCGTATTCGAGGGGCGGACGACGGGGACGCCGGTCAGCCTCGTCATCGACAATGTCGACGCACGTTCCAAAGATTATGCGAGCATCGCGGGTGCCTATCGTCCCGGCCACGCCGATTACGCATACGACGCCAAATACGGCCACCGCGACCACCGCGGGGGCGGCCGATCGAGCGCGCGAGAGACCGCGGCGCGGGTCGCGGCTGGCGCGGTGGCTCGGCTGATCCTCCCCGGCGTGACCATCCGCGGCTGGGTCGCGGAGATCGGCGGCGATGCGATCGACCCCGCGGCGTTCGACGCGGGCGAAATCGCGCGCAACCCTTTCTGGTGTCCCGACCCAACCGCTACCGCGCGCTGGGCGGAGCGGGTCGATGCGGCACGGAAGGCGGGCTCCTCGCTCGGCGCGGTGGTCGAGGTCGAGGCACGCGGGGTGCCCGCCGGCTGGGGCGCGCCGATCTATGCCAAGCTCGACGCCGAGATCGCGCACGCGATGATGGGCATCAACGCGGTGAAGGGGGTGGAGATCGGCGACGGTTTCGCCGCCGCGCGCCTAACCGGTGAAGCGAATGCCGACGCGATGCGCCCCGGTGCGGACGGAGCGCCGGCGTTCGACACCAATCACGCTGGCGGCATCGCGGGGGGCATCTCGACCGGCCAACCGATCCGCGTCCGCGTCGCGTTCAAACCGACCAGCTCGATCCTCACCCCCGTCCCCAGCATCACCCGCAGCGGTGAGACCACCGAGGTGCGCACCACCGGGCGGCACGACCCGTGTGTCGGAATCCGAGGCTTGCCCGTGGTCGAGGCCATGCTAGCCATCGTCCTCGCGGACCACCGGCTGCGCCACCGCGCCCAATGTGGAGAGTGACGATGCGTCCAAAGCTTGCCGTGCCGTTGTTGGCCACCGCGTTGCTGCTCACTGCCTGCGAGCGAGCCGGCGAAAGCACCACGACGACAACCGTCACCACCGAGGAAAAGGCGCCTGCCGGAGCGGACCGCAACGCGCCCCCTGCCCCGCCGCCAGCCCCACCGCCCATTCCTGCAACGGCGGTGCCGACCGGTCCCCGGCCGTTCGATCAGGTGGCGAGTGACGGTATCGGCGACTTCCGCCTCGGCGCCACGCTCGCGAACGTGCGCCGCGCTATCCCGGGACTCGAGGTCGACGAGGCGATGGAGGGCAGCACCTGCCGCTACATTGAGGACGCGCGCCGCAATGGTGTGGCGGCAATGCTGGGTGACGGCGACCGCATCGTCCGGGTGGATGTCGACGAAGGCAATATCGCGACCGACCGCGGCATCCGGATCGGCTCCACCGCCGCTCAGGTCCGCGCCGCCTACCCCGGCGTGGTCGAGGAGCCGCATAACTACACCGACGGGAAATATCTCAAGGTCCGCAGCCCCGACCGCACCACAGGACTGGTGTTCGAGACCGACGCCTCGGGCAAAGTCGAGCGCTATCGCGTCGGGCGTTGGGATGAGGTGCAGTGGGTGGAGGGCTGCTCCTGACGCCCCGCCGACTGGTCCAGGTCGACGCCTTTGCGTGCCGGCCTTTCGAGGGCAATCCGGCCGCGGTCGTCCCGTTGGAGACGTGGCCCGACGACAGCTGGCTGCAGGCGGTGGCGGCGGAGAACAACCTCTCCGAAACCGCCTTCACCGTGCCCGATGCCAGCGGCGCGGCGGACTTCGAGCTACGCTGGTTCACGCCGACGTGCGAGGTCGATCTGTGCGGCCACGCGACGCTCGCGGCCGGGCACGTCCACCTTGGCGACGCGCCCGATCGGCAGGAGGTGCGGTTTGCGACTCGGCAGGCCGGGGTGCTGACCGTCGCGCGGGAAGATGGCGGATACGCCATGTCGCTCCCCGCCTACCCGCCCGCCCCGCGCGAAATGACGGCGATGCAACAGGCGATGGGTGGCGATCCCGTCGCGGCGCTTCACCATCCCGCAGGTTATGCGCTGTTCGTCTACGCGGGCGCGGCGGAGGTGCTGGCGCTCAAGCCCGACTTCGCGGCGTTGGCGGAAATGGGCGACACGCTCAACATCGCCACCGCCCCGGCGGGCACGTTGGAGCGAGCGGCGGGCGCCCACTTCATCAGCCGGGTTTTCGCGCCCGCGGCGGGCGTGAACGAAGATCCGGTGACCGGCTCGGCACATGCCGTCCTCGCCCCCTATTGGGCGGCACGCCTGGAGTGCGACGAGCTGCGAGCGTTTCAGGCGAGCGTGCGCGGCGGACACTTGCGCTGCCGGGTGGAGCGCGACCGCGTCATCCTCATCGGTCAGGCGGTGACCGTCATCGAAGGCCGCCTGTTCGCCTAGAGCGCCGCCATAGCCTGCGCGAGCTTCGCGCGGACGTTGGGGATTTGCGCGTCGGTCGAAATGCCCAGCCGCACCACCGTCAGCCGTTGCGAGGGCGAGACGACGATATACTGCCCCTGATGCCCGATGCAGGCGAACAGGTCGGCGGGTCCACGCTCCGGCCATAGCGCGGGGTCGCTCCCCGACGGGCGCGGCCGGTTGAGCCAGATGTGCCCGCCGTAGCCGCCATCGCGCGGAGAGGGGGTGCGCATGAAGTCGACCCAGCTTTCAGGCAGCAGCCGCGTCCCTTCGGGCGTCACCCCGCCGCGGCGCAACAGCTCACCGAACTTGGCAAAGTCGCGCGCGGTGGCGTGCATGATCGACCCACCGATCATCGTCCCGCGCGCGTCGAACTCCGGCGTCAGGCTGGTCATGCCGAGCGGCCCTGACAGGCGCCCGTGCAGGAACTCCAGCACCGCCTGCCGCCGCACGGCAGGGTCTTCGCTGTCGGTCAGCGCACGCGCGACGATGTCGGCGAGGATGACGCTGGTGGCGCTCGAATAGACGAAGCGTTCGTTGGGGGTCGCCACCGCTGGTTTGCCCTCCGCGAAACCGGCCATGTCGCGCACCTCGTCGCCGAACAGCATCTTCACCGTATCCGCGTTCCACGGCGGATCGCTCTCCTCCAGGTGGTCGAGGCCCGAGCTCATGTGGAGAAGGTGCCGCAGTGTGATCCGCCCGCGCGGGTCGCCGTGCCGCCGCCACGCCGGGATGGGCGCGGGCTCATCGAGCGCGAGGCGGCCGTCGGCGACCAGCTGGCCGATCATCGCCGCGGTGATGCTCTTGGCCATCGACCAGCTGATAAGCCGCGAATTGGGCCCGAACCCCGGCGCATAGGCTTCATAGATCGGCTGGCCGTCGCGCAGGATCAGCAGCGCGCGAGTTTCGCCCATCGCCTCTCGGTCCGACATCAGCGCATCGAGCGCCGCAACGCTGGCCGACGGCAGCGCTCCGGTGGGCGTCAGCACCCGCGCAGCGCCCGCGGCCGGTGCACGGGAACTCCCGCATGCGGCGAGCGGAGCGGTGAGCAGCGCGAGGCTTGCCAAGGCGAGGGCTTTGCGGTTCATGGCCGCGGTGCGTAGCCCAGCCCCCCGCCCCGCCTCAACCCGCCCGCGTGCCCGCGCCCGCACTTGGCTGTGGATCGCACTGGCGGCGATTGCGGCGGTGCTTGTCTGGCGCGGACCCTATTGGCTGACGCAGGCGCAGGTCGGCGCCAACTACGGCGCCCGCATCGGTTGTTCGTGCCGCTTCGTCCAGGGCCGCGACCTCAACAGCTGCGCAACCGATTTCGAGCCGGGCATGGAGCTCGTTTCGATCAGCGAGACCAGCGACCCGCCGGGGATCGAGGCGCGCGTGCCGCTGCTGGCGAGCGCGCGGGCGCGTTACGTCGCCGGAACTGGCTGCCTGCTCGAAAGCGACTGAGCGTCCGCCTCCCATGGCTGCGTCGCTGCGATCCAGCCCCCGCCGAGAACGCGCGACCCGCGATAGAACACCGCCGCCTGTCCCGGGGCGACGCCATACTCCGGGGCGTCGAAATGCACCGAACCGCCATCCCACCGTGCGGGAGCCGGGCGCGCCAACGAGCGCACCTTGACCTCGATTTGCCCGGCTAGCTCCTCGTGCGAGGCGAGGAGATTGCAGCGTTCAAGCCGCGCGCTGCGCACTGCGAGCGCCGCGCGCGGGCCGACAACCACCGCGTTGGGGGCAGCGTCGATCGCGACGACGTAGAGCGGCTCGGTAAGGCCCCCGATCTCTAGTCCGCGACGCTGGCCGACGGTGTAGTGGACGATGCCGCGATGCGTGCCGATGCGGGTCCCCTCGCGCGTCAGGATCGGCCCCGGCGCCACGCGCCCTGGGCGCACCCGCTCCACCACCGCGGCGTAATCGCCATCGGGCACGAAGCAGATGTCCTGGCTGTCGGGCTTGCCCGCAACACGCAGGCCAAGCTGCTCCGCAATCGCGCGCACTTGCGTCTTGGGGAGGTCGCCGAGCGGAAAGCGGAGGTAATCCAACTGCTCGCGCTTGGTGGCGAATAGAAAGTAGCTCTGGTCGCGAGCGGGATCGGCACCGCGATGCAGCTCTACCCCGCCCGCGCCTTCGACACGCCGCACATAATGCCCCGTCGCGAGCGCATCCGCGCCAAGCTCCCGCGCATACGTCAGGAGGTCGGTGAACTTCGGCCCTTCGTTGCACGTGACGCACGGGATTGGCGTGCGTCCAGCGAGGTAGGCGTCGGCGAAGCGCTCCACCACGTCGCTGCGAAAGGCCGAGGCATGTTCGAGGACGTGGTGTCGGAACCCCAGCCGCGCCGCCACCGCCGCCGCATCGCGAATGTCGTCGCCCGCGCAGCACGCCCCCGGTCGGCGGGGACCCGAGGGTGAGTCGTACAGGCGTAGCGTCAGCCCGATAACCTCGGCCCCGCTCGCATGCGCGAGTGCAGCGACGACACTCGAATCAACGCCGCCCGACATGGCGACGACGATCCGGCGCGCGCTAAGCGGCTGGGGCAACTGAAGATCGACGGGAAGCACGGGAATGGCACCATACTCCGCGGACGTGCGTCGGGCAAACTCGGAGCGGACCTGCTCTTTACCCCCTCTTCAGCATGTTCGCCTAATCGAGGGGGATGCAGCACAGCTTCATACCCCACGCGGATGCGGCCGGGATCGATCCGCTCGATGCGGTGCCGTTCGATCTGTTACGCGCGATGATCGCCCAGCAGCAGCGCGAAACGCCGACCGTGCGAGCGCTGCATCGCGGCATGAACGCGCAGGCCGCTCAACCAGCGCACGGCCTGCTGCTGGGGCGTGAGCGGTTGACCGGTTCCTTCTTCGCGATGAGCGGTGCCCGCCCTCCACTGCGTGAAACCGGCGTTAACCAAGCCGCTTCAAACGAAGTTGAGGGCGCAGGCGGTACCTCGATCGGCAACGAAGAGGCGTCGGATGACGACGCCGCCAAGGCATCGAGGTTCGCATGAAGCACGATACGTTCATCCGCCCGGAACATGTCATCGGGCCGCTGGGCGAGCCGCTCACGCTCGACACCCTCCCTCCGCCCGAAACCCGTCGCTGGGTTGTTCGGCGTAAGGCGGAGGTCGTCGCGGCGGTGACCGGCGGGCTGCTCAGCGTCGATGAAGCGTGCGAACGATATTCGCTGACGCTCGAGGAATTCGCCGGATGGCAGCGCGCCATCGATCGGGCGGGGATGCCGGGCCTGCGAGTGACCCGCATCCGGCACTATCGCGACCTCTACGACCGTATGCAGCGGTACTGAGTGACGCCAACGGAACCGCGTCTTCAAAAGGATCAGAACGCCCTTCAATTGTTTCGCACCCGACGACAGGAACCGTTTCGGCGACGACACGTTTTCTGGTCAACCTTCACGGCAACGTGATGGGTGCAATCCGGCCCGGTGAATTAGGGGGTCGCAAGGAGGGTTAGCATGAACTTCATTATTTGGCTCATCGTCGGCGGCATCATCGGCTGGCTCGCAAGCATCGTGATGCGCACCGATGCGCAGCAGGGCATCTTCCTCAACATCATCGTTGGCATCGTCGGCGCGTTCGTCGGTGGCTGGCTGATCAGCCCGCTGCTCGGCGCTGGCAACATTAACGACGGTTCGTTCAACATCATGTCGCTGGTGAGCGCCTTTATCGGTGCGCTGATCCTGCTGGCGATCGTAAACCTGGTGCGTCGCGGTTCGGTTCGCTAATTCGAGCTTCGACGACCAAAGAAAAGGCGGCGGGGAAACCCGCCGCCTTTTTCGTGTCTGCAAAGCGCACGGTAGCGCTTGCGGTAAGTGATTTAGATCGATAACACACGCCCCTCTCCTCAGGCGGGCGTTGCCCGCGGCACAAGGTCCGAGATGGGCATGAACTATGAGCCGGGCGCGATCGGCGCCGCTCCCTCCAACGAAACCGTGTTCGTCGAAAGTCACGTCCGCGACGCGCCGGCCGCGGTCGATAACCGCCGCCGCAACATCAAGCGTGCGGGCATCGGCGCCGGTATCGTGCTAGCGCTCGCCGCGGGGTACTTCGCGTTTGCCCGGCCAGAGGGTGAGGCGACCCAGACGACTTCGACGACAACGACCACCGCAACCGAAACCAAGGGTGGCCGCGGCCGGGCGGCGCCGCGGGTGACGGTCATCGTCCCCGGTCGCACGCAGGTGGCGCGTGTCATCTCCACCACCGGTTCGCTCGCCGCACGACGGGAGATGCCGGTCGGGGTTGCGGGCGAAGGCGGACAGGTCACCCGCGTATGGGTGGAGCCCGGCCAGTGGGTGCGCGCAGGCCAGGTGCTCGCGTCGGTCGATCGTCAGGTGCAGGGCCAGCAGATTGCCCAGCTCCGCGCGCAGATCGCGGTCGCCCAGGCGGACGCCAACCTCGCCCAATCGGAGCTCGCACGTGCGTCGCAGCTCGTCGCGCGCGGCTTTGTCAGTCGCGCCGACATCGAGCGCCGCACCGCGCAGCGCGATGCCGCGGCGGCACGCGTCAACGTCGTGCGCGCGCAGCTCGCCGAAGCGCAGGCGCGCACCGGCCGTCTCGACATCCGCGCGCCCGAGGCTGGGCTGGTCCTCACCCGTGCGGTGGAGCCGGGCCAGATCGTCAGCCCGGGAAGCGGGGTCTTGTTTCGCATTGCCCGCGGCGGTGAGATGGAGATGCGCGCACTGGTGGGTGAAGGCGACCTCGTCAGCCTTTCGACCGGGGTTCGCGCGGACGTTACGCCGGTTGGCAGCGATCGCAGCTACCGCGGCCAGGTGTGGCAGATCTCTCCGGTTATCGATCCGACCACGCGTCAGGGCACGGCGCGGATCGCGATCCCCTACGCCGCGGGGCTGCGGCCGGGCGGCTTTGCGGAGGCGCGGATCACCGCCGGCGGCGCGACCGCCCCGCAGCTCCCGCAATCGGCGGTGCAGTCCGACGACAACGGCAGCTACGTCTACATCATCGGAAGCGACAACAAGGTCGCGCGGCGCAACATCGTCATCGGCAACGTGACCGACGCGGGTATCTCTGTCGCGAGCGGGCTCGATGGCACCGAAGCCGTCGTGCAATCTGCCGCGCCCTTCCTCACCATCGGTCAGCAAGTGGTGCCGGTGCGCCAGACGCAACCGGCTGCGGAGCCGGCGGCGAGCGCGCCCACCCCTGCGCCCGCGGCGACGCCGGCCGGGGCGACACCGCCCTCCGCCCCCGCAGCGAAGCGATAGGCGAGGCACGCGGCGATGGATTTCCGCAACATCTCGGCATGGTCGATCCGCAATCCCGTGCCGCCGATCGTGCTGTTCCTGGCGCTGACCATCGCCGGGCTGGTGAGCTTTGCCAAGCTCGAGGTGCAGGGGCAGCCGGACGTCGATTTCCCGGTGGCGTTCGTCCAGATCAGCCAGCCGGGGGCGGCACCCACCGAGCTCGAAAACCAGGTAACCCGCCGCGTCGAGAGCGCGCTGCGGTCGATCCCCGGCGTTGATGAGCTCAATTCGACGGTCAACGAGGGATCGTCGATGACGATGGTCCAGCTCGACATCGGCACGCCGATCGACCGCACCGTCAACGACATTCGCGACGCGGTGCAACAGATTCGCGGCGACCTGCCCGACGGCATCCTCGAACCCTATATTGGCCGGGTCAACACCAGCGGCAACGATCTCGGCAGCTTTGCTGTGATGTCGACCTCGATGACGCTCGAGCAGTTGAGCTGGTATGTCGACAACACCGTCTCGCGCGAGTTGCTGGCGGTGCCGGGCATGGCGAAAGTCGAGCGCAACGGTGGCGTCAACCGCGAAATCCGCGTCGATCTCGACCCTGCGCGCATGGCGAGCCTCGGCATTACGGCGAGCCAGGTCAACGCGCAGCTGCGGCAGGTCAACCTCAACGCCGCGGGCGGTCGCGCAGAGATTGCGCAGAGCGAACAGTCGGTGCGCGTGCTCGGCAACGCCCGCAACGCCTACGATCTTAGCCAGACGCAGATCGCGCTGGGCGGCGGGCGGACGGTGAAGCTCGCCGATATCGCCAACGTCCGGGATTCCTACGGCGAGCAGCGCGGTTACGGCACCTACGATGGTCAGCAGATCCTCTCGGTGAGCTTCCAGCGCGCCAAGGGTGAGAGCGACGTCACCGTATTCGACGCCGCGCGTGAGGCGCTCAACAAGCTTGAGGAGCGCAATCCCAGCGTCCGTTTCGTCGAACTGCAGAACAACGTCGAGGGCGCCCGTGACGAATATCACAGCTCGATGGCCGCGCTGATCGAAGGCTCCGTGCTGGCGGTGCTGGTGGTGTTCCTGTTCCTGCGCGACTGGCGCGCGACGGTCATTTCCGCGCTCGCCATCCCGCTGTCGGCCATCCCTGCCTTCTGGTTCATGAGCCTGTTCGGCTTCACCCTCAACGGGCTGACGCTGCTCGCGCTCGGGTTGGTGGCAGGTGTGCTTGTCGACGACGCCATCGTCGAGATCGAGAATATCGTGCGCCACATGCGGATGGGCAAATCCGCCTATCAGGCAGCGATCGACGCCGCGGACGAGATCGGCCTGGCGGTGCTCGCCACGACATCGGTCATCGTCGCGGTGTTCCTGCCGGTTGGTTTGATGCCGGGCATTTCGGGTGAGTTCTTCAAGAACTTCGGCCTCACCGTGGTCGCCTCGGTGCTGCTGAGCCTTGCGGTTGCGCGCCTGATTACGCCGATGCTGGCGGCCTATTTCCTCAAGGCCAAGGGCCACGCCACCCACGGCGAAGGCTGGCTGATGGACCAGTATATGAAGGTGCTGCGCTGGACGCTGTCGCACCGCCGATGGGTGATGCTGGGTGCGGTGCTGTGCCTGGTCGCGACCGTCGGGACCTTCTTCGTTGTGCCGCAGACCTTCCAGCCCGAACAAGATCAGGACGAGAGCATCGTGCGCATCGAGATGGCGCCGGGCTCCACGCTTGCGCAGACATCCGCGGTCGTGCGTCAGGTCGAAACGCTTGTTCGGCGTGAGCCTGAGGTGGATTCGCTGTTCAGCCGCATCGGCGTCGGCAACGCCTCGGTCGTGGTGCGTTTCAAGGAGGAGCGCGATCGCAAGAGCTTCGAATTCGAGCGCGCCCTCTCCCCCAAGCTCGCCGAGATACCCGACGCGCGGGTGAGCGTGCGGTCGCAGTTCGGCGGCTTCACCGGCCGTGCGCTCGACCTGACGCTGGGCGGGGACGATCCCGCGTTGCTGCAACGCACCGCCGAGCAGCTGGTGCGTGAGATGGAGGGCGTGCCCGAGCTGGTCGCGCCGCGCGTCTCGGGCGACCTTCGCCGTCCGGAGATCCTGCTGCGTCCGCGGCTCGACCTCGCCGCCAACCTCGGCGTGTCGACCGTCGCGCTCAGCCAGGCGATCCGCGTCGCGACGCTGGGTGACATCGACCAGAACAGCGCGCGCTTCTCGCTCTCGGACCGACAGATCCCTATCCGCGTGCGGCTGGCGGAGGATGCTCGCACCCGCCTTGCGACGATCGAAAACCTGCAGGTGCCGACCACGTCGGGCGGATCGGTGCCGCTCAAGCTCGTCGCCGACATAAGCTATGGTTCGGGTCCGACGCGCATCGAGCGCACCAACATGGCGCGCCGCGTTACCATCGGCACCGACCTCGCCCCCGGCGTGGTCAGCGGCGATGCCTGGAAGAAGATCGACGCCCTGCCGACCATGCGCAACCTGCCGGTCGGTGTCGAAAAGGTGACGCTGGGCATGGCCAAGTGGCAGGGCGAGTTGATCCAGAACTTCATCGTCGCGGTGCTGTCGGGGCTCGGTCTCGTCTTCGCGGTGCTGGTGCTGCTTTATCGCCGCCTGATGCCGCCGCTGGTGAACATGTTCTCGCTGCTGCTGGCGCCGCTGGGCGGGATGCTCGCGCTGATGCTGTTCGACATGCCGGTTTCGCTGCCGGTCTACATCGGCATTCTGATGCTGCTGGGCATCGTCGGCAAGAACTCGATCCTACTGGTCGATTTCGCGCTCGAGGAGATCAGCAAGGGCGTCGACAAGTTCACCGCGATCATGGACGCCGGCCACAAGCGCGCGCAGCCGATCCTGATGACCACCGTGGCGATGACCGCGGGCATGGTGCCGACCGCACTCGCCCTGTCGTCCGACGGCGCGTGGCGCCAGCCGATGGGCATCGTGGTGATTGGCGGGCTCGTCGTGTCGACGCTGCTGACGCTGCTGATCGTGCCCGCCATGTTCAGCCTCGCGCTCGGGTTCGAGAGCCGCGTCGGCCCCTGGCTCCGGCGTCGCCTGCTGACCTACCGTGAGGGCGACGACGCCGAAGACCGCGCACGGCAGGGCTTCGGTGATACCCCGCCGAGGCTCCAGCCAGCCGAATAGTTGCGGGGGGCGGGTCGCTGCCCCAAAAGGCGAGCCGATGAACGCCCCCCGCCCTCCCCGCCTACGGCTCGATTCGAGCGGGATGGCGCTGGCGTTGCCAACCCAGAACGGCGCGCGCGACATTCGCACTATCGCCACCGGACTGCTGCTGGTTGCCGCGACGATCTTTGTCGGCACGAGCTTTTACGCCGATGCGCATCCTGCGGTGGGGTACCTCCGCGCCTTCGCCGAGGCGGCGATGGTTGGTGGGCTCGCCGACTGGTTCGCAGTCACCGCGCTGTTCCGGCACCCGCTCGGCCTCCCCATCCCGCACACCGCGATCGTACCGCGCAACAAGGACCGCATCGGCGACACGCTGGCGGTGTTCATCAAGCAGAACTTCCTCCTCCCCCGCCTGATCGCGCGCAAGATGCGCCACATCGACGTCGCGGGAGCGATGGGCCGCTTCCTCGCGCAACCGTCGGGAGAAGCGGGGCGGATGCGCAGCGGCGCGTCGCGCATGATCGCCGACGCGTTGGCGAGCCTCGACCCCGCGCGGCTGGGCGGCATGCTCAAAGGCGCGGTCGCCGATCGCATCCGTGCGATGGACGTCGCCCCGCTGCTCGGTCAGGCATTGAGCGCGGCAATGGTCGACGGGCGCCATCGTCCCGTGCTCGACGCGGCGGTCAAATGGCTCGCCAAGCTGCTCGAGGAGAATGAGGCGACGATCCGCCAGACGGTCCGCGACAATTCCAACACCTGGATCCGCGTGGCGACGCTTGACACGGTGATCGCCGACCGCATCATCGCCGGGCTGCGCAAGCTCACCGCGGCGATGGCGGAAGACCCCAATCACCCCTTTCGCGCGCAGATCGAGGAGCGGCTCGCCCGCCTCGCGCACGAGCTTCAGCACGACCCGGCGATGCAGGCGCGGGTTGCGGCAATCCGCGATGAAATGCTCGCCAATCAGGCAGTGACGCGCTGGCTCGACGGCCTGTGGGAGCAGGCGCGCGGGGCGCTGCTCAACGCGGCGCGCAACCCCGATGCACTCATGGCCGGGCGACTGGGCGAGGCGCTCAAGGACATCGGCGCCATGCTCACCGACGATCCGCGCATGCGCACCACGATCAACCGCTTCGCCCGCCGAGCGGCGATCGGCGGTGTCGAGGCCTATGGCGACAACGCGCTGCGGCTGATCAGCGACACGGTGCGCAGCTGGGACGCGGGGACCGTTACCGAACGGCTCGAAGGCGCCGTCGGCCGCGACCTCCAATATATCCGCATCAATGGCACGCTGGTCGGCGGGCTGGTCGGCGTTCTGATCCACGCAGTGGACGTGATGCTGTGAGACGAAAGCCCTCTCCCGCCGGGAGAGGGTTGGGTGAGGGTCGCCGTCCCCGGCACCGCTCCGGCGCTCGATATCCTCACCCCAGCGCTTTCCCGTGGAAGAGGGAGCCGCCTCTGCCTTCGCACTGGCGAGCTCGGTCGCGAGGCCCTAGCTTGTCGGCATGACCGACGTGATCTCGACCGACGCCATCGCGCCCGCGCACCCCACCATCCGCCGCGAGGACTATCGGCCACCCGAGTGGCTGGTGCCGCAGGTTCGGCTGGATTTCGACCTGTCGCTGAACGCGACAGAAGTCGCCGCGCAGCTCGAGGTCACGCGCAACGGCGCGCATTCGGAACCGCTCCGGCTCGACGTCGACGGCACCTGGCCTGAGCGATTGACGGTCGACGGCACGCCCGTGGAGGTCGCCCGTGGCGCCGATCATGTGCTTGTCCCGATCGCGGGCGATCACGCGACCGTCGCCTTCACAACCCGCCTCGATCCCAGCGCCAACACGCAGCTGATGGGGCTCTACGCCTCGAACGGCCTGCTCTGCACCCAGTGCGAGGCGGAGGGGTTCCGCCGCATCATTCCCTTCCCCGACCGCCCCGACGTGCTGAGCGTCTACACCGTGCGCATGGTCGCCAATCGCGTGGACTTTCCGGTGCTGCTGTCGAACGGCGAGGAGCGTGCCGCCGGTGAGCTTGAGGGCGGACGCCACTTCGCCGAGTGGCACGACCCCTGGCCCAAGCCCTCCTATCTGTTTGCGCTGGTGGCGGGCGACCTTGTCGCCAACCGCGACCGCTTCACCACCATGTCGGGGCGAGAGGTGGCGCTGGGCATCTGGGTGCGCGACGGCGACCTCGACCGCACGCACCACGCGATGGCCGCGCTCAAGGCGTCGATGCGCTGGGACGAGGAGAAATATGGCCGCGAATATGACCTCGACCGGTTCAACATCGTCGCGGTCGCCGACTTCAATGCCGGAGCGATGGAGAACAAGGGGCTGAACATCTTCAACAGCCGCTACATCCTCGCCGACTCCGACACCGCCACGGACCTCGATTTCGACGGGGTGGAGCGCGTCGTCGCGCACGAATATTTCCACAACTGGTCGGGCAACCGCGTCACTTGCCGCGACTGGTTCCAACTGAGCCTCAAAGAAGGGTTCACCGTCTATCGCGACCAGGTGTTCTCGGGCGACATGGGGAGCCACGCGGTGGAGCGCATCGGTCAGGTGCGGATGCTGCGCGCGGCGCAATTCCCTGAGGATGCAGGACCGCTCGCGCACCCGATCCGCCCGGAGAGCTATCAGGAGATCGGCAACTTCTACACCGCGACCGTCTACAATAAAGGCGCGGAGGTAATCCGCATGATGGAGACGATCGTCGGCCCCGACCGCTACCGTGCGGGCACCGACCTCTATTTCGACCGTCACGACGGAGAGGCGGCGACGTGCGAGGATTTCGTGCGCTCGATGGAGGACGGGGCGGAGGCCGACCTCACCCAGTTCCGCCGCTGGTACGAACAGGCGGGAACGCCCAAGGTCACCGCGCTCGTCGAGCATGATGCGGCGAGCGGCAATGCTGTGCTACACCTCACGCAAAGCGTGCCGCCGACGCCGGGGCAGCCGGTAAAGGCGCCGATGGTCCTCCCCCTCGCCGTCGCCGCGCACGACGCGCAGGGCAATTCGCTGGGGGAGGAGCGGCTGGTGCTGCTCACCCAGCAGCAGGACAGCGTCGACCTTGGCCGCTTCGCGACGCGGCCGATGCTGTCGTTCAATCGCCGCTTTTCCGCGCCGATCATCGCCGACGTGGAGCGCGCGGAGGGCGAGCTCGACTGGCTCGCAGCGCACGATGACGACCCCTTTGCGCGTTACGAAGCGCTACAGGCGCTCATGCTGCGCGCGCTGGTCGCCGGGTCCAACGGGGCGCCGGACGCGGCCGCGAACGATGCGGTGGTGACCGCGGTCGGCAATCTCATCGCGCGGTGGGAGGAGGACCCCGCCTTCATCGCAGAGGCGGCGACGCTGCCCGCTGAAGCCTTTGTCGGCGACCAGCTCGAGCGCGTCGATCCCGACGCCATTCGCGCCACCCGTCGCGCGCTGCAGCGGCGGCTGGGCGAGGCGCATGCCGCGCAATGGTCTGCGATCCTCACGGGGAGCGCGAGCGATCCGGGCGACCTTTCACCCTCCGCCAAGGGGCGGCGCAAGCTCGCCGGTCTCGCGCTGATGATGCTGTGGGCTGGCGGCAGCGAGGGCATCGAAGCGCGCGCGCTCGAGCTTTATCGTGGTGCGCGCGGCATGACCGATCGCATGGCCGCGCTGGCGGTCCTCGCCCACGGCGAAGGCGCGGAGCGGGACACGGCGCTGGCGGACTTTTACGAACGCTATCGGGGCGATGCGCTGGTGCTCGACAAGTGGTTTTCGACGCAGGCGCTGTCGCTTCGCGCCGATGTGCCCGAACAGGTGGAGGCGCTCGGTCGACATGCGGACTTTACGCTCACCAACCCCAATCGCGTGCGCTCGCTCTACGGCGCGCTGTCGGTCAATCAGTGGGCGTTCCACCGTGCCGACGGCATGGGCTACCGCCTGCTCGCCGACCTGATCATCGCGCTCGACCCCGTGAACGCATCGACTGCGGCCAAGATGGTGCCGCCGTTCGGCCGCTGGAAGCGCTTCGACGAGGCACGCGCCGCCCTGATGCGCGCCGAACTCGAGCGCATTCTAGCGACGCCGGGCCTGTCGCGCGACGTCGCGGAGCAGGCGAGCAAAAGCCTGGCGGGGTAGCCCCTACCCCGCCTTGCGCAGCGCCAGCCGCACCAGCGCGTCGAGGGTGGCGTTGGGACCGATTTCCTCGCTCGCGGCCTGCACGGCGGCGCTCGCTTCACCCGGTTTGAAGCCGAGGGCAGCGAGTGCGGCGAGCGCGTCCGCTTGCGGGCCAGCGGCGGGGCGGGGGGCGCTTCCCGGGGCAGTGACGGCGCCGAGGCTGCCGACCTTGTCCTTGAGCTCATTGCAGATGCGTTGCGCGAGCTTGGGACCCACCCCCTGCGCGCGCGCGATGGCGGCGCTGTCCGATGCGGCGATGGCGCGCGCGATCTCCGCCGGGCCGAGCGCCGATAGGATAGCCAGCGCAACCTTGCCGCCGACGCCCTGCACGCCGGTTAGAAGCCGGAACCAGTCGCGCTCCTCGGCGCTCGCAAAGCCGATCAAGCGGAGGAAATCCTCCCCCACCAGCATCTCGGTGTGGAGCGTCACCCGATCGCCCACCGCGCCCAGAGCATCGAGCGTGCGCGCGGATGCCTCAACTAGGTAGCCGACCCCCGCCACGTCGATCACCGCATGCCCAACGCTGGTCTGGTCGAGCGTGCCGGTGAGTTTGGCGATCATGCTGGCGGCTTAGCGAAGCGGCAGGGGCATGAACACTCCCCTCTTCGCGACCCTCGTTTGGGGAGGGAAGCGCCGCCCTACCCCCGCCCCGCGTGATGCGCGTGGCAGATCGCCACGGCCAGCGCATCCGCGGCGTCGGGGCCGGCTGGTTTGCACCCTGGCAGGAGGCGCTCGACCATGGCGCGCACCTGCGCCTTGTCTGCGCGGCCAGACCCGCTCACCGCTTGCTTGACGAGGCTCGGCGCATATTCGCCCACCGTAACGCCCAAGCGCCCCGCCGCTGCGAGGGCGACCCCGCGCGCCTGTGCGAGTTTCAATGTCGAGCGCGGGTTGTCGTTGACGAACACCTCCTCGACCCCGACCCCGGCGACCCGATGCTCAGAAATCAGCGCGGTGAGCGCCGCATCCAGCTCCGCCAGCCGCACCGCCAGCGCATCTGCCGGCCGCGTCTTGAGGCAACCATTGGCCACATGCCGCAGCCGCGACCCCTCGCAAGCGACAATCCCCCAACCGGTCGTGCCAAGCCCCGGATCGATCCCGAGTATCAGGCGCGCGGTGCTGCTCAGAGCTGCTCCATCACCGCGTCGCTGACTTCGTAATTGCCCCACACGGTCTGGACGTCATCATCGTCCTCGAGCGCGTCTATCAGCTTCATCAGCGTCGCCGCAGTTCCGGCGTCGTCGACCGCGGTGGTGAGGTTCGGCTTCCACGCGAGCTTGGCGCCTTCCGCTTCGCCGAGCTTCGCCTCCAGCTCGCGGGCGACCTCGTGCAGGTCCTCGACCGCCGTCCAGATTTCGTGGCCGTCCTCCGAGGATACGACATCGCTTGCGCCAGCGTCGAGGGCGGCTTCGAGCACCGTGTCCTCGTCCCCGGCACTCGCGGCATATTCGATCAGCCCGAGCCGTTCGAAACCGTGCGCCACCGACCCGCTCGCGCCCAGATTGCCGCCGTTCTTGGAGAAGGCCGTGCGCACGTTGGTGGCGGTGCGGTTGCGGTTGTCGGTCAGCGCCTCGACGATGATCGCGGTGCCGCCGGGGCCATAGCCTTCGTAGCGCAGCTCTTCGTAATTATCGGCGTCGCCGCCGCTCGCCTTGTCGATCGAGCGCTGAATATTGTCCTTGGGCATGCCGCCCGAGCGCGCCGCGAGCACCGCCGCACGCAACCGCGGGTTGTGGTCGGGATCGGGCAGACCGGACTTTGCCGCGACGGTGATTTCACGGCTGAGCTTGGAAAACAGCGCGCTGCGCTTCTTATCCTGCGCGCCCTTGCGATGCATGATATTCTTGAATTTGGAATGGCCGGCCATGCGCCGCAGTCCTTTCGCTGGCAGGTTCGCTTGGCGCGCCTG
The DNA here is from genome assembly GCA_936933955.1 of uncultured Sphingopyxis sp. Taxonomy (GTDB): domain Bacteria; phylum Pseudomonadota; class Alphaproteobacteria; order Sphingomonadales; family Sphingomonadaceae; genus Sphingopyxis. The sequence continues at coordinate 33,474 of CAKZIN010000090.1, forward strand.
TTAGCCAGCGGCCAGTCGAGAGGCAATCGCCGGAACGAAGCGCGAGCACGGCACGTTTGCCGCCAACCGTCGTCCCTGGAGAAACATCATGTCGCCTGCCGGTCGCATTCTGATCATCGTCACCAACGTCAACCAGTACGAAAAGGTCGGTTACCGGACCGGCCTGTGGCTGGGGGAGCTTACGCACTTCTGGGATGTGGGCGAGGAGGCAGGCTGCGCCATGACCATCGCCAGCCCCAAGGGCGGATTCGTGCCCATCGACCCAGAGAGCCTGTCGGTGACCGGAATGGCGGATAAGGTCGGCTTGGGCGGAGCGGTGTCCGATCGCTACAAAGACCGCGCGTTCATGGACCGGCTCAACGACACGGTGGCCATCGCCGACGTGTCGGTGGACGATTTCGACGCGATCTACCTGACCGGGACACGGCACGATGTTTGACTTCCAAGATCCGGCGCTCGTGCGACTGGTGGGGGCGTTCTACGACGCCGGGAAGATCGTTTCGGGCGTGTGCCACGGCCCGGTGGGGTTGCTCGACGTAAAGCTGTCGGATGGCACGCCGCTGCTGGCGGGCCGCAAGGTTACCGGCTTTTCGAACAAGGAAGAATCTGCCGTCAGCCGCGACGACGCGATCCCCTTCAGCCTCGAGGACGAACTCACCCGGCGAGCGGCGGATTATTCGACGGCGATGCTGCCCTTTGGCGGCCATGTGGTCGAGGACGGGCGGCTGATCACCGGCCAGAACCCGTCGAGCGCGAAGGGCGTCGCCGAGGCGGTGGTGAAGCAGCTGAGGGGCGAACGCTAGGCCTCACGCTCCGTCGCCCCGGGCTCGACCCGGGGCGTAGGTTCTGCAGCGCGCTCAGCCGATCCCCAGCGCTGCCTTATAGGTATCGAGCAGCGCTTCCATCTCCTGCCGGTCGTGCAGCGGCATTTTCCGCAGCCGCACGATCTGGCGCATGATCTTGGCGTCATAGCCCTGCGACTTCGCCTCGGCGTAGACGTCGCGGATGTCGTCGGCGATGCCCTTTTTCTCCTCCTCGAGCCGCTCGACGCGTTCGATGAACAGCTTGAGCTGGTTGTCGGTGGGTTCGGCTTCGTCGTCGGCCATCGCGGGCTGATTCTCCATGAGGGTGCGGCGCGCCGATAGCCGGGGCGGCGGTGCGGGGGAAGGTGCGCGAGCTTCGTTAGCAACCCATCGAGCCAACTCATGCGGCCGACACCGCCTTGTCACCGTCACACCCCTGCCCCAAAGCACCCCGCGCCAGACGGAGACCAGCTTTGCCCCCCATTACCCCGCCGCGCGATCGCCGCGTTCGCATCCTCGCCACGCTGGGGCCTGCGTCGAGCGGCCCGGAGCGGATCCGGGCGCTGTTCGACGCCGGCGCAGATGCCTTCCGCCTCAACATGAGCCACGGCGATCACGCCATGCACGCCGCCAACGTCGCGGCGATCCGGGCGATGGAAAAGGAGACGGGCCGCCCCACGACCATCCTCGCCGACCTTCAAGGGCCGAAGCTGCGCGTCGGCACCTTTGCCGAGGGGGGCGTGATGCTGGAGGACGGCCAGCGCTTCAACTTCGACGCGGACCCGACGCCGGGCGATGCGACCCGCGTCGCGCTGCCCCATCCCGAAGTGCGCGCGGCGCTCCAGCCCGACACCCGGCTGCTGCTCGACGATGGCAAGCTGGTGATGCGCGTCACCCGCGTTCACGGCGAGGCGATCGAGACCATCGTCGAAGTCGGCGGGCGCCTGTCCGATCGCAAGGGCGTGAACCTGCCCGACGTAGTGGTGCCGCTCGCCGCGCTCACGCAAAAGGACCGCCGCGACCTCAGCTTCGCGATCGACGCGCATGTCGACTGGATCGCGCTGTCGTTCGTGCAGCGCCCGGAGGACGTGGCGGAGGCGCGCACGCTGATCCGTGGGCGCGCCGGGGTGATGGTCAAGCTCGAAAAACCGCAGGCGCTCGAGCGGCTCGAGGAGATCATGGAACTTGCTGACGCGTGCATGGTCGCGCGCGGCGATCTTGGCGTCGAACTGCCGCCTGAGCGCGTGCCGATCGCACAGAAGCGCATCGTCACGCTCGCCCGGGCGATGGGCAAGCCGGTGGTGGTGGCGACGCAGATGCTCGAGTCGATGATCGTCGCGCCGACCCCGACGCGCGCCGAAGTGAGCGACGTCGCAAACGCGATGTACGACGGCGCCGACGCGGTGATGCTCTCCGCCGAAACCGCCGCGGGGGCGTGGCCGGTAGAGGCGGTGCGGATGATGGACCGCATCGGCCGCACGGTAGAGCGCGACCCCGGCTACCACGCGCGGCTGCACTTCACCGAAACGAAGGCCGAGCCGACCACCGCCGACGCGCTTTCCGAAGCGGCGGGCGCGGTCGCGGAGATCGTCGGCGCGGACGGCATCGTTTGCTTCACCGGCACCGGATCGACCGCGCGCCGCGTCTCTCGCGAGCGGCCCCGCGCACCTCTGTTGGTGCTGACACCAAAGCTCGACGCGGCGCGGCGAATGGGGCTGCTGTGGGGCGTCCACGCGGTGCACACGCGCGACATCGGCAGCTTTGAGGAGATGATCGCCAAGGGCCGCCGCATGGCGATGCGCCACGGCATCGGGCAAGCAGGCTCCAAGCTCATCATGATGGCCGGGGTGCCGTTCGGGACGCCCGGATCGACCAACGTGCTCCACGTCGCTACGCTGACCGGGGACGAGCTCAAAGGGCATCGCTGACATGCCGGACCGCATCCCGCCCCACGCCTTTCGCCAGCGCGTCGTCGCGAGCGAGGCGGACATCGACGAATTGGGCCACGTCAACAATGCGGTATGGGTGCGCTGGATCCAGGACGTGGCGGTGGCGCACTGGTACAGCCTCGCAACCGCGCAGGAGCATGAGGCGGCCTACTGGGTCGTGACCCGGCACGAGATCGACTACCGCGCCGCGCTGCTCCCGGGGGAGGCGGCGATCGGCGCGACCTGGGTGCCCGACCCGCCACGCGGCGCCCGCTTCGACCGCCGCGTCGCCTTTGTGCGGGAGGGGGACGGCAAGCTCCTGATCGACGCGCGCACCACCTGGGCGATGATCGACCGCGCGAGCGGACGCCCGCTGCGCGTGCCGAGCGAGCTTGCGGAGCGGTTTCGGGCGGGGATTTAGAATGTGAAGCTCCCGCGCCGTGCTGCCCTTGTCACCGCCCGCCCTGCGGCTTAGCCCTCGCGCAACGGGAGGGCGCGCGCGGACGCGTCGGGGAGAGTGACGCGATGAGTTCGATGACGTGGGTGTCGCTCGGCGCCTATTTCGTGATGATGCTGGCGCTGGGCTTCTACGCCTGGCGCAAGGCAAAGGCAGATGCGGAGGGCTATCTCCTCGGCGGGCGTGACCTCGGCCCTGCGGTGACCGCGCTGTCGGCTGGCGCATCGGACATGTCCGGCTGGCTGATGATGGGCCTGCCTGGCGCGGTCTACACCGGCGGAATCAGCGCGGCATGGATCGGCATCGGGCTCACGCTCGGAGCCTGGGCGAACTATCGCGTCGTCGCCGCGCGGCTGCGCACCTATACGGCGATTGCGGGCGACGCGATCACCATCCCAGACTTCCTCGCGGCGCGCTTCGGCGATCCGGGGCATCTGTTGCGACTGGTGAGCGCCGCCGTCATCATCCTCTTCTTCGCGTTATATTGTTCGGCCGGGATGGTTGCGGCGGGCAAGTTCGCGGTGGCCGCGCTGGGCATGGACTACCTGTCAGGCGTTGCGCTCGCGACCGGCGTGGTCATCATCTACGTGCTGTTCGGCGGCTTCCTCGCGGTGAGCCTCACCGACTTCGTGCAGGGCACGATCATGTTCGTCGGGCTGGTCCTCGTCCCGCTGGTGGCGATCGCTACCATCGGCGGCTGGGGCGAGCTGGCACCGTCGCTGGCGCTGGCGGAGGATGGCAAGGGCCTTGACCCCGGCGCGCTCACCGCGCTGCTCGGGGCTGGCGGCGTACTCGGCATCATCAGCACTGCGGCGTGGGGGCTCGGCTATTTCGGGCAGCCGCACATCATCGTCCGCTTCATGGCCATCCGCCGCGTCGCCGACCTGCCGACCGCGCGGCGCATCAACATCATATGGATGGCCGTGAGCCTCGCTGGCGCGGTGCTGACCGGGCTGATCGGCGCGGCCTGGGTAGCCAAGGGCAACCCGGCCCCAGCCGACGCCGAGACAATCTTCATCACCTTTGCGCGCGTGCTGTTCCATCCGCTGGTCACCGGGTTCCTGCTCGCCGCGATCCTCGCCGCGATCATGTCGACGATCAGTTCGCAGCTGCTGGTCACCGCCAGCTCCATCGCCGAGGACGTGTATCGCGGCATCCTCAAACCCGACGCCAGCGAAGCAAGCGTCGTGCTGCTCGGCCGCGCCGCGGTGGTGGCGGTGAGCGCGGTGGCGGCCTGGCTGGCGCTCGATCCGGAGCGCTCGATCCTCGGCCTTGTCTCCAACGCGTGGGCGGGGTTCGGCGCGGCTTTCGGGCCGGTGATCATCGCCGCGCTGTGGTGGCGCCGCACCACGCGTGCGGGCGCGCTGGCGGGAATGATTGTCGGCACCGCCGTCGTCATCGCCTGGATGAGCGCGGGGCTATCCGACACCATGTACGAGATCGTCCCCGGCTTCATCGCCGCGAGCCTCGCCATCTGGCTGGTGAGCCGCATGACGCCCGAACCCTCCGCCGACACGCTGCGTCAGTTCGATGAAGCCGCGGCGCTGGCGACGCGCGGCTCGACGCCCGCCAACCTGTGACCGCGCTGACGATCAACGGCCGCGCGGTCGATATCCGCCTCGACCCCGCGACACCCCTGGTGTTCGCCATCCGCGAGGCGGCGAACCTGACCGGCACCAAATATGCGTGCGGCACCGGCGACTGCGGTGCGTGCACGGTCGACATCGACGGGCAGGCGGTGATGAGCTGTCAGGTGACGCTCGGCGCGTGCGAGGGCGCTGGCGTGACGACGATCGAGGGCCTCTCCCCCGACCGCAGCCACCCGGTGCAACTCGCCTGGATCGCCGAGCAGGTGACGCAGTGCGGATTTTGCGATCCCGGCTTCATCATGGCGATCGCCGCGTTGCTGCGACGCAACCCCGACCCGAGCGACGCGGAGATCGCCGCGCTCCCCAACCTGTGCCGCTGCGGCACCTACCCCCGCGTTCGCCTCGCCATCGCGCGGGCGCGGCGGATCATGTCGGGCGAGGAACGCGCACCCGCCACCGCCGCGCCCGGAACCCGGCTCGAGGAAGCGACGAGGGCAGTGCCTGCGCTGCGGCCAGGGAGATAGAGAGCGACTGGCGGCGCCAGCGCCTCTTTTCCTGCTAATCATCGCACCGGACTTGATCCGGTACCCAGCCCTGCTTCACACCACTGCGCGCCTTCAAGCTGGACCGCGGATCAAATCCGGGGTGACTGGGCTAAAGACGTGAGAGAGGATCGCCCGTGACCGCACCCTACACCCCGCCCGCCGTCTGGACCTGGCAGCCGAGCGACAGCAACCGCTTCGCCGCCATCAACCGCCCCACCGCGGGCGCGCGACACGAGGCGGAGCTGCCCGTCGGCGACCATCCGTTCCAGCTCTACTCGCTCGGCACGCCGAACGGGCAGAAGGTGACGATCCTGTTCGAGGAACTGCTCGCCGCCGGACACGCCGACGCCGAATATGACGCCTGGCTGGTCAACATCATGGAGGGCGAACAGTTCTCGAGCGGGTTTGTCGCGGTAAACTCCAACAGCAAGATCCCCGCGCTGCTCGACCGATCGGCCAAGGAGCCGGTGCGAGTGTTCGAGTCGGGCGCGATCCTGCTGTATCTTGCCGAGAAGTTCGGCGCCTTCCTCCCCACCGGCGCGCGGCGTGCGGAGGTGCTCAGCTGGCTGTTCTGGCTACAGGGCGCCGCGCCGATCCTGGGCGGAGGGTTTGGGCATTTCTACGCCTATGCGAACGAGAAGCTGCAATATCCGATTGACCGTTTCGCGATGGAGGTGAAACGGCAGCTGTCGGTGCTGGATCAGCAGCTCGCCGCGCATGAATTTGTCGCGGGCGCGGACTACAGCATCGCCGATATGGCGATCTGGCCGTGGTACGGCGCGCTGGTCAAAGGCAAGGTCTACGAAGCGGGACGCTTCCTGTCGGTGGAGGAATATTCCAACGTCATTCGCTGGGCGGATCAACTCGCCGCGCGACCGGGGGTGCAACGCGGGCGCATCGTCAACCGGACAGAGGGTGGGCGCATCCTGCGCGAACGGCACAGCGCGGCGGACTTCGACGGACTATTCTGAGCGCCACAGGTTGGTGGCGTAATCGAGTTTCGCGTCGAGCGTCGCCTGACGAAGGTAGAAGCTGAGGTCACGCAGCCGCCGACCGAGCGCGGACCCGCGCGCGAACAGCGCGGTGCCGAGCGCGCGTTCGACAAGCGCGCGCTGCCGAAGCGCTGCCGCTTCGATCGCCTCGCGCGCCTGCAGCGCGGCCATCACGCCGAGGTTCGCATCACCGCTCGCTTCCACCGACCGCGCCGCGTGGCGCGCCCAGAGGTCCGCTCCCCGAGCCTCCATCGCGATCAGGCCGAGGCGGTGCTTCTGCCGCGGATCTTCTCCCTGGCCCCGGGCCGCGAGCGCCGCGGCGCTTTGTCGGGCGATGTCGGCCATCGCCCCGGCGTAGGCGGCGCACAGCCGCCACAGCCCGCCGTGGAACGCGGGCTCGGCAAGCATCGCGTCGGGCGGCCCTAACTCCTCGCCAGCGAGGCCCTCGCAATCGAACCCGCCGGACGCGCTGCCGACCATCGCCGCCACGTCCCATTGCTCGGGCCGATGCCGGGCAGGGTCGCGCGCGTCGACGAGCAGCATCTGCAGCCCGCCCTCCGCGCCGGGGCGGCGTGCGGTGACGATGGCGAGGTCGACCGCGCCCAGCCCGGAGGCGAACGCCTTTGCGCCATGCAGAAGGCTCCCGTTCCACGTCGCAGGCTCCCGCGCATCGGCGCCCCACACCCCGAGCATGGTGCCCTCGCGTGCTGCTTCGGCCACCCGCGCATCCTGCGCCGCGCTGCCGCAGTCCGCGACCAGGCGCAGCGCGTTGAGGTGACCCTCGTAGAGCCGCGCCATGGTGAGGCTGGCAGCCCCGAGCGCGTAAAGGCGTGCGAACGCGACCTCCCAGCCGGCCGCCGTTGCTGCCTCGACCGCCTCCCCCAGCCACCCCGCTTCGCGCAGCAAAGCGACGCCCTCGCGCGGGTGCGCGGTGCCGCGGTCGAGCCCCTCATCGAGCGAGGCGATGGTTGTCAGCGCATCCGTCATGCGAACATCTCCTCCAGCTGACCGACCGCCCGTTCGAGCGCGGAAACGTCGAGCGGTTGATGCGACAACGCGGGCGTCGCCGCCTCCACCGCCGCCCAGGTCGCGCCGAAATACGGCTGAGCCTCGACCATCGCCAGGCCCTGTTCGCGCGCGAATTGCGCCCAGCGACCCTGCTCCCACGCTGCCCTGCCCCGCCCCCGCAGCGTCAGTCGCCGAACGAGCCGCTCAGCCGCTTCGAACTGATCATCGCTGCGATAGTTCGCGCGGGTGCGGGCGGCGAGCGCGTCGGCCATTCCGCCGC
>CAKZIN010000091.1 GCA_936933955.1 uncultured Sphingopyxis sp.
GGGGCCGCGGGAGCGACGGGCGCCGCGGGTTGCGCCTCGGTAACGGGACGCGGTTGCTCGACCGGCTTGGCCGGAGCGCTCGCAGCGGCGCGTGGACGCGCGGCGGCAGGCTTGGCGGGGGCAGACGTCGGCGCCGCTGCCTGCGCAGGGTCCGCCGCCGGCTCTTCGGTCGACTTGACCGGCGACGGCCGCGCTTTGAGGCCAAGGCGATGCGCCTTGCCGATCACTGCGTTGCGGGTCACCGCGCCGAGCGTGTCAGCGATCTTGCTCGCGGTGACACCGTCTTCCCACAGTCGCTTCAGCGTGGCGATGCGTTCGTCAGTCCAGGACATCGTTTCCGTCGGTCACTTTCATCTTCAATCCCGCCAGCCCTGTCAGACAGGCGGCGGTTGCGCGCGGCGAGCCGCGCCGATAGGCGCTTATGCGATGCACGACCAGCCCCCGGCCATGATCAACGCGGTGCCCGCGTCGCTCCACCTGCGCCATGCCCCCGGCCAACCAACCATCGGCCGCGTCAATTGGGGCGGGATGCGAGCTCTCTATGTCAAGGAGGTGCGCCGCTTTTTCAAGGTGCACCTGCAGACGATTTGGGCACCGGCGATCACAACCCTCCTCTACCTCGTCATCTTCACGGTGGCGATGGGGCGGGGCGGGGCGAGCGCGATGGGCGTCCGCTTTGCCGACTTCATCGCGCCAGGGCTGGTGATCATGGCGATGATGCAAAATGCTTTCGCCAACGCGAGTTTCTCGCTGCTCGTCGGCAAGATTCAGGGCACCATCGTCGACTATCTGATGCCGCCGTTGAGCGAGGCCGAGCTGCTCGGCGCGCTCACCGCCGCCGCGGTGACGCGCGCGATCTTCGTCGGCTTCGCGATCTGGCTGGTGATGCTCTTCTGGCCCGGCGTCCACGCGATGCCGCGCCACGGCTGGGCAATCTTGGCGTTCGGGCTGCTCGGGTCGACGATGCTCGCGCTGTTGGGTGTCATCACCTCGATCTGGGCGGAGAAGTTCGACCACGCCGCGGCGGTCACCAACTTCGTCGTGCTCCCGCTCGCGCTGTTGTCGGGGACCTTCTACTCGGTCGACCGGCTTGCACCGACGTTTGCGTCGATCAGCCACGCGAACCCCTTCTTCTACGCGATCTCAGGTTTTCGCTACGGTTTCATCGGGGTGAGTGATTCACCGCTCGGGCTCGGGCTGATTGTGCTCGGCGCGGTCAACATCGTACTGGGGCTCGCGGCCTATCTTCTGCTGAAGCGCGGCTGGAAGCTCAAGAATTAGTGCCTGTGCCGCTGGCGCAGTTGATAGCGACCGGCGGAATAATCCTCGAACAGCTCGTCGATCGCAGGGTGCTCCACGGGCCCCCCGTCATCGTCGCGCACCAGGTTCTGCTGGCTGACGTAGGCGACGTAGGTCGACTGCTCATTTTCGGCGAGCAGATGATAGAAGGGCTGGTCCTTGCGCGGGCGGATCGCCTCCGGAATGGCTTCATACCATTCGTCGCTGTTCGCAAAGACCGGGTCGATATCGAACACGACGCCACGGAAGTCGAACATGCGGTGGCGAACGACATCGCCGACACCAAAGCGGGCGCGGGAGATGGGGGGTAGGCCGGCCTCGATCACCCGGCGCATATCGGTGCTGCTGATAGTCCTCACGCCGCCGATATAGGCGCGCACAGCGCATCCTCCAAGCGATTGCGGCACGCTCTTGGCAAGGCTGCGCGCAGTAGCTAAAGGCGCGCTCCGACCCCAAGCGGTTCCGCGGCTGCGGCGCCGACCTCTGCGGAGAGGTGGCTGAGTGGTCGAAAGCACCGCACTCGAAATGCGGCGTGGGCGCAAGTTCACCGTGGGTTCGAATCCCACCCTCTCCGCCACTTACTCCATCGCTTCGAAGTCCACTTGCCGGGTCGCCGGGGACGATCGTCGAAGGCGGAGAGTGACGCGGTCGCCGGGTGCGCCTTGGAGGTCCGCGACGCGTGCGACCACGGGTTCGGTCTCGAGCTGCACGCGCGCCATGCGCTCATCACTTTCAAGGATGGTCGCGGCGAAACTTTCGCCCTCGCGTCCCTCGAGCACGACAGCCTCGGCGAGATCGATGACCGCGCGGTCGATGCGCGCAGAGCGGATTTCGGCGTCGGTCATGCGCTTGGCGAGTTCGGGGAAGGCGGCGGCGATGCTCTCCTCCGCCTTTCCCCCGTTTGCGAGCGCGAGGGCGGTGAGACCGACGTGGCGGTCGGCGAGCCGACGCAGCGGCGCAGTCGCGTGGGCATAGGGCGCCGCGACGGCATTGTGCCACGGCGGCGTGTCGGGGTCGAACGGCGCGTAGCTCGCGCCACCCCCCGCGCGCCGGATCGCGGCCATGAGGCTTGCGTGGTTTCGCTGCGCAGGGTCCAGCCGCTTCTCGAGTTGTGCGAGCGTCTCGTCGGGCGACCAGGCGACGCCGAGCGCGCGCGCCGTGATGCGCAGACGTTGTACTTGCTTCTGAGAAGGCGCGGGCATGACGCGGAACAGCCCGGTGCGAGCATCGCGCAGCAGCCCCGCGACCGCAATGTTGACCGCCAAGCTGAGCTGCGCGTTGGCCTCCTCCGTTGCATATTTGGGGCGAAAGGCGAGGGTGAAGCGCCCATCCGCCGTGCGCTGCACCTCCTGCTCCGGCGGGTCGATGCGCGCCGCTCCCCGAGCGCGCTCCGCTGCCGCAAGGCGAGCAGTCACTTCTTGGAACTCGGCCGGAAGGTCGCCGACGCGCACAGTTTCGTAGGCCAGTTTCGCCTGCGAACGGACCACCGCACGCTCGATCCGGTCGAGCGGCGCCGCGCCGTCCTGCTCGACCCGCAAGGTGAAGATAATCGCGGGACGATCCACGCCGGGCAACAGGCTGGCGGCGCCCTCCGACAACACAGGAGGGTGGAGCGGCGCCTTGCCGTCGGGGAGGTACACGGTGCTCCCGCGCTCCCAGGCTTCGCGGCCAACCGAATCGCTGTCGGTCACGAAGCTGGCGACGTCGGCGATCGCGTAATGGAGCAGGATCGCGCCGGCATCGGCTCGCTCGAACGCGAACGCCTGGTCGAGATCGGTCGCGCCTTCCGGGTCGAGTGTCACGAACGGAAGGCCGGTCAGCTCGCGCGGCAGCGGATGCGAACGACGCGCCGCCTGCTCCGCTGCGGCGAGCACATCCGCGGGAAACTGGGCGGGGACGTCGAACTCGGTGCGGATGGCCGCCAACCCTTCGCGGAGCACGCCGGTGCGGTCGACCATCGCTTTCATCGCTCCGCGCTATCGCAGCCGCCGGGCGCTCGCAACCTGACGCTTGAGGCTAGCGGCGGCGTATGGTGGAGAGCGTTGGCGTCAGGGTGATGGCGATGCGGCGGTTGCGGGGGTCGTAGGGGTCGGCGCGGATGAGCGGTTCGCGGTCGGCGACGCCTTCGACGCGCGTGATGCGCGCGGGCGCGACGCCTCCCCCCAGCAGCGCGCGCCGCGCGGCATCGGCGCGATCGGCGGAGAGGCGCCAGTTGTTCTCGACGCCTTCCTCGGCGAAGCGAACGGCGTCGGTATGCCCGCGGATGCTTAGGTTGCCCGTCATCGGCAGGGCGCGAGCAACCGAGCGCACCAGCGCCTTTGCGCGCGACGTCATGATGTCAGTGCCCAGCGCGAACATGGCGAAGCCCGGCCCGTCGATCAGTTCGATGCGCACCCCAGCGGACGAGGCACTCAAGCGGACTTGCTGACCGAGCCCGGCCGTTGCCGCGTCGCGCTGTAGTTCGGCTGCGATCCGTTCCGCGAGCGGGCCGGCTCGAGCGGGGCCCTCCCGCAGCTCCGCCGATCCGGCGCGGATGTCGCGCGGAATCACGATCCCCCTGGTCCCGCGTTGGCCGTCGAGGTGAAGGAAGTTCTGGTCGCTGAGCAGGCTGTCGCCTCCAAGCAGCCCGGTCGAACCCGCGCTCGACTGGCGATATTCGATGAGCGTCGGCGTGAAATAATCGGCGAGGCCCTTGCGCTTCTCCTCGTCGGTCATGCCCAGCAGCCACATGAGGAGAAAGAACGCCATCATCGCGGTAACGAAGTCGGCATAGGCGATTTTCCAGGCGCCGCCGTGATGCGCCTCGTGCGGGGCCTCCACCACCTTTCGGACGATGATCGTCGCGGGCTCGCTGGCGGAGCGCCGTCGCGTGCTGGAGCTGGCCATGTCAGGTCGCGCGCATCGCGTCGAACACGTCGGCGAAGCTCGGCTGATGGTCGTGCGTCAGGCTCGACCGCGCGGCTTCGATCACCAGCGGGATCGGGTGACCGTGGAGCGAGGCGACGATGAGCTGCTTGACGACATGATAGATGGCGCCGTCACCCTCGATTACCTGGCGCGCGCGGTTGGCGAAGGGTCCGACGAAGCCGTAGGCGAGCAATACGCCCAGAAATGTGCCAACCAGCGCCGATCCGATCATCTCACCCAATACCGCGGGTGGTGCGTCGATCGAGGCCATCGTCTTGACCACCCCAAGCACCGCCGCAACGATCCCCAACGCGGGGAGTGCGTCGGCAAGAGTTTGCAGCAATTGCGCGGGTTTGATCGCATCGTGGTGATGCGTCTTGAGAGCATTGTCCATGACCTCCTCCACCGCCCGCGGGTCGAGCGTGCCGGACGAGACGACCACCAGCCGCAACGTATCGCAGATCAGATGGACGAGCGTGTCGTCGGCGAGCAGGCGCGGATATTGCGCGAAGATCGCTGAATTCGCCGGATCCTCGATATGCGGCTCGAGCGCCACTGGCCCGTCGGTGCGCAACATCTTCATCAGCCGCGCGGTGAGGAGAATAGCGTCGAGATAGTCCTGCTTGCTGTGCCGCTGCCCTTTGAAGACGCCTTTGAGCCCGCGAACCAACCCTTTCAGCTCACGCGGTGAATTGCCGGCGACAGTCGCACCGACCGCGGCGCCGCCGATGACCATCATCTCGATCGGCAGCGCGTGGAGGATCACCGCGATGCTGCCGCCGGACGGCAGAAAGCCGCCGAACACCATCACCAGCAGCACGACAATGCCGATGCCAGCGTACATTTCGCTCTTGCGCTCCCCCTTGGTTCGGGGCCGCTGCCCCATCGGTTAGGACGGCGCGCGCAGGCGCGGCTTTAGCGCAGGAGGTCGAATAGGGTGGAGCGGTCGAGGCGCGCGAATAGCGCGTTGGCGGCGTCGAGCGTCAGCTGGCGTGACTGGATGCGTGAGATCACTTCCGCCGGATCGATGCCAACCGCCGCTTCTCGCGCGTCATCGCGGTCGATACGACCGCGCTCCGCCGCGGCGTCGAGCGTCTCGATCCGCTGGGCGAGCAGACCGTCAGCGGTGCGCGCATCGCTCGCAGCACTCATTGCGTCTTTAAGAGCCGTCAGGGAAGCGCGCGCGCCCTCCGCGCCCGACTGGCGCACCGCGCTGGCAAGATTACGGACGACGTGCGCCGCTGGTTCCGGTCGAGCAAGGCGAGCGATGACCCCCGCGCTGATCGGGACGTTTAGCGGCTCGAACGCCTCGTCACCAACGGCCAGTTGCTGGGCCAGGTCGTCTAGGGCGGCAAGCCTCGCCTCAGTTGCATCAGCACTCCCAGCGTCGTTCGCCAGCCCTACCGCAAGTTCCATCGCGCGCGTGAGCATCGCGGCGCGATCGGCATGGACGGAGTCGGCGCTTGCCAGAACATGGGCGAGGTCGCGGCGATTGGCGGCGAACGCCATCTCCCCCGCGTCGATGCGCCTCAATGTACGCGCAGCGGCTGCGGCTTCGGGGTCGTCCGACGCCCGCCGGACGCGCCTGCCATCCAGCAGCGCGACCCGATCCTCGGCGATGTCGCGGGAGAGGGTGCTGCGCTCGCGGGCCGCGATCTCGCGCGTGAGGTGCGTGGTGACGCTCGTCATCACCGTACCGCCAATAGTGCATCGAGCATCGAGCGCGCGGTGTCGATCACGCGCGCGGCCGCGCTGTACGCCTGCTGCAACGCGATGAGCTGGCTCGCCTCGCGATCGAGGTCGACGCCCGCGATACGGTCGAGCGATAGCGCCGCTTCGTCGCGAACCTTGGCGCTCGCACCGTGCCGCCGCTCCGCGCGCTGCGCCTCCTGAGCGAGCTCCGTGACGAGATCGTCGCTATCGCGCCCCAGGCCCGCGCTCGCGCGCCCATCGAGCGTGGCGAGGAACGCATCGTTCCCCACGCCTCCGGAGCCGGTGACGATCGCGCGGGGGTCGCGGGTCGCCAGTCGCAACGATCGCGCGTCGGTACCGTCGAGCAGCGGCGGTCCTCCCCCGCGCGCCTGGTGCGTGTCGAGCATCTCACGTGTGCGCAATGCCAAGGCGTCCAGCCGTTCGAGCGCCCCCTCTATGGCTGCGATGCTGCGCATGGCGCCCGCAAACCGTCCGCTGGCGGCCGGAACCGCCTCGCTTCCGCCGGGGCCGGCGACACGTACCCGGCCATCCTCGCCGCGCAGCATCGCGCGGCCGCGCGGGTCGAGGAGCGGCGGCTGTGCAAGCCCGTCCAGTCGCACGGTGACGCTGCCGTCGGAAGCGACGTCGCGGTCAATCGAAAGCTCGCTCGCGAGCCTGAGCAAGGCCGCATCGCGCGCATCCTCGAGCGCGGGGCGGGCGCCCGGATCCGTGGCGCTTGCGCGAAGGCGCTGGTTGATTTCGGCCAGCTCGCCTAGTGCCGCGTTCGCTTCGTCCAGCGAGAGAGTCGCCAGCCCCGCGCTTGTGTCGCGCGCTTGCTCGAGCGACGCGGCGGCAGCGTTGAAGACGGTCGACGCGACATCGATTGCGCCCAGCAACTCACGCCGAAGCGATGGGCTGTCCGGCGCGCTCGATAGCCGCGTCATGGCGTCGTAGATCGCGCCGATGGCGGCTGATGGCCCACCCTCTCCGTCGGGGAGGATCGCAGCCTCGACCGCGCGTGCTCCGCTCAGAAGCGTCTCGTCCCGGCTGGCATCGGAGGTTCTGGCCAGCAGCGATGCGGCGAGCCCCTCGTCCCAGTCGCGGCGGATGGCGTCGATCCTGACCCCGCTCGCTCCATTGGCGCTAGGCGGCAGTTCCGACAGCACGGCGGAACGGCGCACGAAGCCGTCGGTGCTGGCGTTGGCGACATTGTCTCCGACCACCGCAAGCGCGCTGCGATAGGCGCCGATCGCGGAGGATCCGATGCGGAGCAAATCACTCACCGTGAGCGCCCTCCCTCGGCAAGGCGCGCGAACATCGCGCCAAACCCGAAGTCGAGGCGCGATGCCATGCTCTCTGCCAACCGACCGTCGAGCATGTCGCGCATCGGGCCCGCGTCCGCGGAAGCCAGGTCGGAGGAGGCGAGCGAGGCGCTCCGCATCGCCGACAGCATCTGCCGCAATAGCATCGCTTCAAACGCGTCCCCCGCGGCCGACGCGGGTCGCTGCGCTGACGTTGAGGGCGCACCGACGACGGGGGAGGGCGCGGAGGTGCGCATCACAGCACCACCAGCTCGGCCCGCAGCGCCCCGGCCTGATGCAAGGCCTCGAGAATGGCGACCAGGTCGCTGGGAGCGGCGCCGACGTCGTTGATCGCCTTGACGATCTCGGACAGCGACGCGCCGGCGATCTCGAACATCGGCGATCCGCGCTCGGTCACGGCGATGGTAGAGTCCGACGCCGTCGCCGTGCGTCCGCGCGATAGCGCATCGGGCTGCGAGACGAGCGGCGTTTCGCCGACCTCCACCGTCAGCCGCCCGTGACTGACGGCAGCCGCAGCGATGCGCACCGCGCCGTTGATGACAACGGTTCCGGTGCGCGCGTTGACGATCACCCGAGCCGGTGCGGCGTCGGGTGTGACGCTCAATCCCTCGATCCGTGCCATCAGTGCCGCGGTGTCGCCGGCAAAGCTCCCGGGGGAGATCGCGATAGTCACTCCGTCCGCCGCGACCGCGCTTACTCCGGGCAACTGTTCTGAGATTGCGGTCGCAACCCTTTGCGCGGTGGACAGATCATTGGCGGCCAGATTGAACCGCAGAGCCGCGGGTGTCTGGGATACCACCGAGCGTTCGACGCTCGCGCCCCCGGCGATGCGCCCGACGGAGGGGATGTTGACGCTGGCCTGCGACCCGTCCGCGGCGCTGACGCCAAGCCCGCCAACGGCCAGGCTCCCCTGCGCCATGGCATAGATTTGGCCGTCCGCGCCCATCAGCGGCGCCAGCACAAGTGTGCCCCCGCGCAACGAACGCGCCCTTCCGATCGCCGAGACGGTGACGTCGACCCGCTGACCTGGGCGCGCCATCGGCGACAGCTCGGCGGTGACCATCACCGCCGCCGCATTCTTGAGCGCGGGACTGACGCCCGGCGGCAGGGTCAATCCCAGCCGCGCGGTGACCCCGGCCATCGCTTGCGTGAGATAGGCGAGATTGTCGTCGCCGGTGCCCGCGAGCCCGACGACGACGCCGTAGCCGACGAGCTGGTTGGTTCGCACGCCCTCGAAAGCGCCGAGGTCCTTGATCCGCACAACCTGCGCCGATCCCACCGAGGGGAGGGTGAGGAGAGCCGCGAACAGCAACCGCCAGATCATGGCAACTCTCCTGCTAGAAGGGGCTGATGATGGACAGGAACCGCTGGAGCCACCCCTGTCGTCCCGCGCGCGCCACCTCTCCGCGGCCGGTGAAGCCGATTTCACCGTTGGCGATGCGGGTGGAAGGGATGCGGTTGAAGGCGTCGATGTCGCTCGCGCGGACAAGTCCTGCTACCCGCAGGGTTTCGTCGCCGCGGTTGATGCGCACGCGCTTAACGCCTTCGACGCGCAGCAACCCGCCTGGGAGCACCTCGACCACGCGCGCTGCGACCTCGCCCGACAGCTCATGACTTTGTGTCGAAGTTCCCTGGCCTTGGAAGCGATTGCTCCCGCCTAAGGAGAGGTCGCTCGCACGCAGCAACGCGAGCGGTCCGGTTGTCGGCGGCGAGAGACCCATCGATCCGTTGCGCTGCGTCCCCGTCGCATTCCCGGTCGAGGCATCGGTGCGCTCGACCAGCACCACGCTGACGATGTCGCCGACCCGGCCCGCACGCGTGCCTGCGATGAGCGCGAGGTAGTTTGCGTTGGCATCGAAGATAGCGCCGGGGCTAGCGTGTGCTGCTGCGGCAGTGAGGAGGATCGCCGCGATCATAGCTGCTGCGCCGCGTTCTTGAGCATCTCGTCGGTGGCGGAGATCATCTTGCTGTTCACCTCGTAAGCGCGCTGGGTCTCGATCATGTCGACGAGCTCCTGCACGATGTTGACGTTCGATCCTTCGAGCGCGCCTTGCCGGATGGTGCCGCGACCCTCGTCACCTGCAGCGCCAACTTGCGCTTCCCCACTCGCACTGGTGGCTGCGTAGAGGCTGTCGCCCAGCGGCTGGAGCCCAGCCGGGTTGGCGAAGCGCGCGAGCTCGATCTTGCCCACTTCGCTCGCCTCCGCTTCCCCGGGC
Source organism: uncultured Sphingopyxis sp. (assembly GCA_936933955.1). Classification (GTDB taxonomy): domain Bacteria; phylum Pseudomonadota; class Alphaproteobacteria; order Sphingomonadales; family Sphingomonadaceae; genus Sphingopyxis. Next base: position 9,437 of record CAKZIN010000091.1, read on the forward strand.
AGCGAAGCGCTGACCGTGCCGTCGGCAGCGATGGTGACGGCGGTTGCGTTGTCGGGGATGGTGATCTCCGGCACCAGCGCGCGCCCGTCTGCGGTGACGAGCTTGCCTTCCGCCGAGCGCTGGAAATCGCCCGCTCGGGTATAGCCGACGGTTCCGTCACGCTGCGCGACCTGAAAGAAACCGTCGCCCTGAATGGCGAGGTCGAGCGGATTGTCGCTGACGTTGAACGAGCCCTGCGCCATGATTGGCGCGGTCCCGCGCATTGCTACCCCGCCGCCAAGCTGCGTGCCGATCGCATGGCGATCCTCCCCCCCGGAGATCGCACCAGGCGCCGTCAGCGTTTGATAGCCGAGGCTCGCGAAGTCCGCCGGGTCGCGTTTGAAGCCGGTGGTGTTCACGTTCGCCAGGTTATTGGCGATGACGCGCATGCGCTGGGACTGGGCGTCGAGCCCGGTGCGCGCGACATGCATTGCGCTGTTACTCATGTTCTTTCAGCCCCTTCCAAGCGCTAGCTGTTGAGACGCATCAATCCGACACCCGCGTCGTCGAGATCGCGTGCGGTGTTGATGAGGCGCAGTTGCTGGTCCCAGCCACGCTGGGCGTCGATCATCGACACGAGCGCCTGAGTGGCGTCGATGTTCGCGCCTTCGAGAAAGCCGGTCCGCACGCTCGCGTCGGGATCGTCGGGAAGCACGGTCCCGCCTTCCGCCCGCAGCAGCCCGTCGCTATCCTTGACCAGCGCGATGCCCGAAGGGTTGGCGAGCTTGAGCCGCGCCACCTCCGTCTCCCCGCCCGCAGGATCGCGCGCAAAGATGCGCCCATCGGCACGAATGGAGACCTCGCCTTCGGGCAGGGTGATAGGCCCGTCGCTACCGACGAGCGGACGCCCATCGTGCGTGGTGAGAAGCCCGGACGAGGAGCGTTGGAGATCGCCACGACGGGTGTAGGCCTCGCCGCCATCACTGCTTTGCACGGCCAGAAGCGCGGCCGCTGCGGCGCCGCCGCCCCCCGCGAAGAGGCGGCGCAAGTGGATCATGGGTGCCGCTGGCGGCTTGCTGCTCGCGGGTGGAGGGGCGGGCGTTGGCTGGTGGCAGGCGAGCGGCGCCCATGCCGCCACCCCCACGGGCCCACAGCTGGTGGCACGGGAGGACGCCGAGGACAGTGACGTCGCGGCAGCCCGAGCGCGCGGCGGTCGCCCCGACCCCCGCCTGTTCAAGGCGAGCTACATCCCGATCGAGGGCAACTTCACCTCCAACCTTGGTGGCACAGGCTACGTCCAGCTCTCGATCGGCGCCCGCACCTTTTATGACGAGCGCGTCGGGCAGGCGGTCACGCTGCATCAGATGGCGATCCGCTCGGCGGTGCTGGCTGCTTTGAGCGAAGAAAGCCCCGAGGAATTGGCCACCGCGCAGGGCAAGCACGCACTGCGCCGCCGCCTCGCCGACACCATCAACCAGGTGCTGCGCTCGAACGAAGGCTTCGGCGGGATCGACGATGTCTATTTCACCGGATTCGTCATGCAATGAGCGGCGTTCGGCACCAATTCCCGACGCTTGGCGAGCGCGGCAAGGCGAACGATCCTCCGGTGGCGGGTTTGTCGCACCGGTTGCGGTCGACGCTCGAACCCTTGTTCGAAGCTTTGCTCGGCTGCCATGTCGAACTTGTTTGCGCGGTGTCGGACGCGCCGCCAACCGGGGCAAACCTCGCCCGTGTCGCTATCGCAGCCGAGGGACGGCAGATCGCCTGGGTGGACGCCGAGGCGGGCCACATCGCAGCGCTGGTCGACCGCCGTTTCGGAGGGTCGGGCGCAGGCTGCACCACGGGGTCGCGGCCGAATGCAAGCGAACGGGCGATGCTCGCCGCTCTGGGTGACGCATGCGGCGGGGCGCTGGCGCTCGCGACGGGGCAGAATTGGGACCCGTGCCAGCCACACCCGCTGTGGATAGACGAAAGTGCGTCCCCATCGGCGGCGGCGCACGCGCTGGCGCTGACTCTGAACTTTCGCAGCGGTGCGCCTATCCACCTCACACTTCGTGTCGTGCGGGACTGCGTGCCCGAACCGACCGCGGCGATGGAGCCTTTCGACGCGTGCGGCGACTGGTCCCGCCGCCTCGCCGACGTCGCGCGAGAGGTGCGGTTTGATGCGCGGGTCGTGCTCGCGCGTCCGACTCTGCCGATGCGTCGCCTGCTCGCGCTCGCTCCCGGCGACCTCATTCCGTTGCAGATCGCGCCGCTCGCGCCGCTGGCGATCGGCGGCCGCCGCGTGGCGCGCGGGGAAATCGGCGAGCAGGACGGCCTGGCGGTCCTGCCCATTCACGACGTCGCAGGAGCCGCATGATGATCGACGAACAAAATGTTGGAACCGCGGTTCCCCGCGCGCTCGAAGCAATGCCGGGCATGGCGGCGTTTGGCGACGTTCCCGTGCGCCTGTCGGTGGAGGTCGGTAGCGCAGGCCTGTCGCTCAGCGATCTGCTGGCGCTCCAACCCGGCGGCCTGGTCGAGCTCGATCGCGCGAGTGACGACGCGCTCGACATTCTCGCCAACGGTGCGCTCATCGCACGCGGTGAGGTGGTGACGGTGAACGGTCGCTTCGCGGTCCGGATCGTCGACGTCGCCACCGCCTCCACGACGCGCAGCTTCCCGGCATTGGAGCGTCGGCAGTGATCAGCGATTACCTCACCCGCCTGCTGATCATGCTGCCGCTGATCGGTGGGCTCGCCTTCGCGGTGCTGTGGTTGTGGCGGCGCGGTGGGGGGGCGCTGAGCCTGGGCGGGGCGGGGCGGGCGCGCGCGAAGCTCGCCATCACCGATGCGGTGCCGCTGGGTCCGCTCGGCAAGCTTGCGCTGGTGCGCTTTGGCGACCGCGAGCTGCTGGTGGCGGTGACCAAGAACGGTACCGAGCTTCTCGCCCACCGCCGGACGCCCGCGGATGCGTAAGGGGTTCGTTTTCGCAGCGTTGCTGCTGCTGCCGACGCTCGCCGCGGCGAACGTGACGTCAGCGTCCGGCGAAGCCATGGCGGTCGGCCGCGCCGTCTCCGGCGCGATGGCGGCGGGCGCAGGTGAGAGCGCGCCGCTGTCGCTGTCCCTGCAGCTCCTCCTGCTGATGAGCGTGCTGACGCTGTTGCCGTCGGTGCTGCTGCTGATGACGAGCTTCACGCGCATCCTCATCGTCTTGTCGATCCTGCGTCAGGCGCTGGGGCTGCAGCAGACGCCCCCCAACCAGCTGCTGGTCGGCATGGCTCTGTTCCTCTCCGCCTTCATCATGAAGCCGGTCATCGACGACATCTCCACCAATGCCGTCGCTCCGGCCCGTAGCGGCGCGATCAGCACCGAACAGGGCATCGCCATCGCGGGCGCATTGCTGCACCGCTTCATGATGGCGCAGACGCGGGAGAAAGACCTCAAGCTCTTCGCCGACCTTGCCGAAGCGCCTCCCTTTGCGAGCCGTGAGGAAGTGCCCTTCACGATCCTGCTGCCCGCATTCGTCACCAGCGAACTCAAGACCGCGTTCATGATCGGCTTCCTCATTTTCCTCCCATTTCTGGTGATCGACCTGATGGTGAGCGCGGCGCTGATGGCGCTGGGTATGATGATGCTGTCCCCCACCATCGTGTCGCTGCCGTTCAAGCTGCTGCTGTTCGTGATGGTCGACGGCTGGGCGCTGGTTATGGGCAGCCTCGCATCGTCGTTCGTGCTGTGAACGGGGAGGCGCTGCTGGATGTCGCCGCGCAGGCGATGTGGCTGTTGGCGCTGGTGTGCGCCCCGCTGCTGGGCGCTGCGCTGCTGGTAGGGTTGCTCGTCGGCATGGTGCAGGCGGCGACCTCGATCAACGAACAAGCGCTGACCTTCGTCCCCAAGCTGATCGCGGTGGGAGCGGTGCTACTGCTGTTAGGGGCGGCGATCATGGGGCTGCTGGTCGACTTCACCGCCGACGTCTTTGCGCGCATCCCGGACGTGGTGCGGTGAGTGCCGTCACCGGCTTTGCGGAGCTGGAACGCTGGCTGCTCCTCGGCATGTTCCTGATCCTGCGGCCGGGGGCGGCGATCGCAGCCGCTCCAATCCTTGGCGGAGTTCAGGTGCCGATGCAGCTGCGGGTCGCGATGTCGCTCGCGATCGGCCTCTCCGCTGCGCGACACCTCCCCCTCGCAAGCGTGCCGACGCCATGGACTCTCGACGGAGTGCTGGCGATCGCGGGCGAACTTGCGATCGGCGCGGCGATCGGCCTCGCAGCGCAGGTCGGATTCGCCGCCGCGCTGACTGCGGGCGAGCTGCTGGGCGGGGCGATGGGTCTGAGCTTTGCGGCGCTGATGGACCCGCTCACAGGTCGGCCGAGCCAGGCGCTTGGGCAGCGGCTCACCGCCATCGCGACCTTGCTGTTCTTCATCGGTGACGGCCATCTGCTCCTGCTGTCGAGCGTGGCGCACAGCTACGACTATTGGCCGGTTGGCGCGAGCGCCGAGCTATTCTCGGTGGCTGGGCGGATCGCGGGGCTTGGAAGCGCGGTGCTGGGCGCGGCGGTATCGATCGCGGCCCCCGTGCTCGGCGCCGCGCTGATGCTCCAGCTCGTGATGGCGATGCTGTCGCGTTCGGCGCCGCAGCTCAACCTCTTCGCGGTGGGCCTGCCTGCCACGCTGATGGGCGGACTGGTGCTGCTGGCGCTCGCCTTTCCCGCTGTCAGGGCGGCGAGCGATGCAGCGATCGGGGACGGCCTCCGCGAAGCGCAGCGGGTCGCGACCCGCGCGCCATGAGCGAGGGCGAGAAGACCGAAGCCCCGACCCCGAAGCGTCTGCGCGACGCCGAGAAGCGGGGCGACCTCCTCACATCACGCGACCTCGGCGCGGCGCTGGTGATGGGCGCGGGTGCGGTGTGGCTGTCGTGGGCAGGAGCGGGCTTCGTCGACGCGAGCGCGCGGATGCTGGCGCGCGGCTTGACCTTCGACCGTGGAGCGCTCGAGCGCTTCGACGTCGGAGCGATGGTCGCGCGGGCGCTGCTGCCTTTGGCGCCCACGTTCGCGCCGCTGCTGGCGATGGCTGTCGCGGCGGCGCTCGCCTCGACGTTGCTCCTCGGACGGCTAAAGCCGCACTGGGGTGCGCTCGCGTTCAAGGAAGAGCGGGTTGATCCGCTGAAGGGGCTGCGGCGCATCTTCGGTGCGCAAGGCGCGATCGAGCTCGGAAAGTTGCTTCTGAAGGTCGGGCTTGTCGGCGCGCTGGGGGCCTGGGTAGCGGCAGGCGCAGCGGACGCGGCGGGGCAGGGGGTTCGCGACGCGAGCGTGTTCGCGCGCAGTTTCGGCGCTGAGCTGGTGGAGGCGATGACGCTGCTCGTGGTTGGGCTGCTGCTGATCGCGCTGGTCGACGCGCCGCTGCAGGCGATGCGCCGCACCCAGCGCCTGCGGATGACTCGGCAGGAGGTGCGCGACGAAGCCAAGCAGGCAGACGGTTCGCCCGAAACCAAGGCGCAGCAGCGTCGCCGTCGCCATGAGCTGCTGTCCGCTTCGGCGCGTCGCGGCGTGGCGGAGGCGACGGTCGTGCTCACCAACCCGATCCACATCGCGGTGGCGCTGCGCTATCGTCAGGGGGAGGACGCAGCGCCGGTGGTGGTCGCCCGCGGCAAGGGCGCGACCGCGGAAGCCGTGCGGCTTCTCGCCGCCGAAGCCAGCGTCCCCGTGCTGCCCTACCCCGAGCTTGCTCGCGCGGTCTATTTCAGCTCGCGCGAAGGGCAGGTCATCAATGAGGCGCTGTTCCGTGCGGTCGCCGTGGTGCTTGCGTTCGTGCTGCGAATGGACGCCAAGGCGGCGGCAACACCCCCACAGGTCGAAGTGCCCGCGGAACTTCGCTTCGATTCGGAGGGACGCCGCCAAGGGGCGCGTCATGCCTAAAGCTTGCGGCAGCGGCGCCGTTATCCCGCCCATGGAAGAGCCGACATGACCTCGATTACCACAGCCCTCGGCGCAGGCGCGGGAATCGACACGCGCGCGCTGGTGGATTCGCTGGCGAACGCGGCTGCCGCGCCGGCGAAGGCCGCGCTCGACAAGCGAGACACCGCCAATCGCGCTTTGCTTTCAGCGCTCGGAGAGGCGGGCGCCGGGATCGATACGCTGGCGCGAGCGATGACCGAGCGGGTTCAGTCGGGCGGGCTCACCCCCAGCCTGACCGCCAGCGATCCGGCAGCGCTGACCTTTACCGGCGCGACCGGAGCGCTTCCGCCCTCGCTGCGTGTCGGGGTGCTGTCGCGAGCTTCACCGCAGACGTCGGTGGTGGGTCCGGTGCCTGCCGACACACGCTTTGGCGGGGGCACGCTGCGGATCGGGGTAAGCGAGGTCGCTCTTGGCGACGGTGGCACGCTCAGCCAAATCGCGGGGGCCATCAACGCAGCCGGAGTCCGGGTGAACGCGCGCGTGCTTTCGGAGGTGACCGGCTCGCGGCTCACCATCGTCGGCGAAAGCGGCGCGGCGAGCGCGTTTACGCTCGACTATGTGGGGAGCGATGCCTCGCTGGCGGCCCTCGTGACGCAGGCGCGCGTGGCGCAGCCTGCTCGCGACGCCCGGGTGCGCATCGACGGTGTCGAACTGGCCAGCGCGACCGACAATTTCGCCAAAGCGGTTGCGGGCGGGACGCTCACGCTCACTGGTGCGGCGGAGGGCGCGACCGTCCGCCTGACGGCGACGCGTCCAAACGAGGCGTCGACGTCGCTGCTCGAGGATTTCACCGGCGCCTACAACGAGCTGCTCGGCAAGCTCAACGCGCTGGCCGCGAACCGACCGGGCGAAGCCGCGGGTCCGGCGCGCGGGAATAGCGCGGTGCGAGCGATCATCGCGGGCATGCGTGCGCTCACCACGACCGCGATGCGCAGCGACGGCGGTTCGCCCGCGACGCTAGCGGAGCTGGGCCTGCGCACGCAGCGCGACGGCACGCTGGCGCTCGACAAGCTGCGGCTTGGCCAAGCGCTCGAGCAACACCCGCGCGCGGTGGCGCGGTTGCTCCTCCCCATGCAGACGAGCAGCGATCCTCGGGTGATGGTCACCAGCGATCCGGCCCGCGTCGCACCGGGGCGCTACGCGCTTACGGAGCTCTCACTGAGCGCGGACGGAGTCGCTTCTGGCCGCCTCGATGGCGTGGCGATGCAATCGGTCGGTCGCCGCTTGGTCGCTCCCGCCGCGTCGGCCGCGGCCGGGCTGGCCATCGAGCTTGAGGCCGGGCTGCCCTCCACGGCGACCCTCGACATCGGCGGCGGTCTTTCGGGAGCCCTGCGAAGCTTGCGCGATACGGTGTCGTCGTCGCGCGGCCCGCTCAGCCGCGCAAAAGAGGCGGCGGAGGCGGAGGCGCGGCGCATCACCGACGAACGCGCCGTCGCCGACCGCCGCGCCGCGACTTATCGCGCGCAACTCGAAACGCGCTTCGGATCGATGGATCGCCTGGTCGGCGGCTTTCGCGCGACGCAGGCCTATCTCACCCAGCAGATTGCGGCGTGGAACGCGTCCGAGCGATGAACGCGGCAGCGCAGGCGATCACCACCTACGCGCACGTCGCGCTCGGCGCGCGGGTGGAAGCGGCGGACCCGCACGAGCTGACGCTAATGCTTTACGAAGCGCTGCTCGCATCAATCGACGCGATGTGCGCCGCGGGGGGATCATTGGCGTATATCGCGCCGCGCGCTCAGGCATTGAGCGCGCTCCACGGCCTCGAACGCGGGCTCGATTATGACGCGGACGCGGCGCTGGCCCGCAACTTCGCCACCTTGTTTCGCAGCGTCGCCGAGCGACTGACGCAGACGGACCAGAGCGGATGGGCGACCGCCCGCCGCGACGTCGCCGACCTTACTCAGATGTGGCGGAGCCTACGACCCTAGCGCGACCGCTCTGCCAGAGACCTCTCCCACGCGAGCGCGTCGGCGACGATGGTGTCGAGGTCGTCGCGCTTGGGCCGCCAGGGCAGCGTTGCCAGGATACGCGCATTGTCCGCGATCAGCGCGTCGGGATCGCCCGCGCGCCGCCCCTCGAACCGCCGGTCGAGCTTGACGCCGGCGACGCGGTCTACCGCATCGCACACCTCCAGCACCGAAAAGCCCCGACCGTAGCCGCAATTCATCGTGTGGCTGGTCGCAGGGTCGGCGATGAGGGCCTCCAACGCGTCGAGATGCGCCGCGGCGAGGTCGCTGACGTGAATATAGTCGCGCACGCCGGTGCCGTCGGGCGTGGCGAAGTCGGTGCCGAACACGGCGACATGGCTGCGTTTCCCCGTCGCTGCCTCCCCCGCCACCTTGATGAGGTGCGTCGCGCCTGCGGTCGACTGGCCCGAGCGTCCTTGCGGATCGGCGCCCGCAACATTGAAGTAGCGGAGCGCCGCGTAATTGATCGGATGCGCCGCCGCGACGTCGCGCAGCGTCCATTCGGTCATCAGCTTGGACCGGCCGTAGGGGTTGATCGGCTCGGTCGGCATATCCTCGCGCACCGGCACGATCTCGGGGATGCCGTAGGTGGCGGCGGTTGACGAGAAGATGAAATGCCGCACCCCGCCCGCGACCGCGCTTTCGATCAGCGCTGCGCTCGCGGCGGTGTTGTTGCGGTAATATTTGAGCGGATTCTCGACCGATTCAGGCACCACGACCGATCCGGCGAAGTGCATGATCGCGCCGACATTATGCTCGGCAATGGCGCGCGCCATCGCATCGCGGTCGGCGACATTGGCCTCGATCAGCGGCACCCCCTCCGGCACCGCCCAAGCGAAGCCGGTGACGAGATTGTCAACCACCACCACGTCCCACCCCGCATCGCGCAGCGCGAGCACGGCGTGGCTGCCGATGTAGCCGGCGCCGCCGGTGACCATCACGGTAAAGGGGTGGGGCATGTCCGCTCCTCGAAATTAGCTGATCCGTGCTTGCCCGTAGCGCCGCGAACGTAAAGATGGCACCCACGCAAATCGCTGGGGAGCACATGCATGGTCGAGCCAAACGCCGGGATGGACGCGGAGGTGTTCGCCGCCTTCATCGAACAGCTCGAACGCTATGTGCGCGACCGCCTCATCCCCGCCGAACCGGAGGTCATCGCCAACGAGGCGATCCCCGAAGCGATCCTCGCCGAGATGCGCGACATGGGGCTGTTCGGGCTGACCATGCCCGAAGAATATGGCGGGGCGGGCATGAACATCTCGCAATATGTCGAGACGATCCGCGTGCTCAGCTACGCGCTCCCCGCCTATCGGTCGATCACGTCGATCAACCTCGGCATGGTCTGCTCGGCGATCAAGAATAGCGGCACCGAGGAGCAGAAGCGCCACTGGCTGCCGCGACTGGCCGCGGGGGAGATCGCCTGCTTCGGCCTCACCGAACCCGGCTCTGGATCGGACAGCGCGGCGATGCAGACGAGCGCGGTGCGGCGCGGCAACGGCTACGTCCTCAACGGCTCCAAACGCTACATCACCAACGCGCCCTTCGCGAAAATCGGCCTGATCATGGCGCGCACGAACCGGGAGGCGCTGCCCAAGAACGCGCACATCTCCGCCTTTGTCGTGGACATGGACTCGCCCGGCATCAGTCGCGGCAAGTCCGACAAAAAGATGGGGCAGGCGGGCAGCCACATCGCCGACCTCTATTTCGACAATGTCGAACTGCCCGGCGATGCGCTGGTCGGCGGCGAGGAGGGGCGCGGCTTTGCCACCGCGATGCAGAGCCTCGACAACGGGCGGCTGTCGGTCGCCGCGGCGAGCGCGGGCTACGGCCGCCGCATCCTCCATACCGCGCTCCGCTACGCGCGGGAACGCAAGGCCTTTGGAGAGCCGATCGCCAACTTCCAGCTGATCCAGGCGATGCTCGCCGATAGCGAGGCGGAGCTCTACGCTTCGGAATGCATGATCGCCGACGCTTGCGCCCGCGCCGATCGCGGGGAGAATGTGCTGCGCAAGGCTGCGGCGGCCAAGATGTTTGCCTCCGAAGCCTGCGGCCGCGTGGCCGACCGCTGCGTCCAGATTCATGGCGGCGCGGGCTACCTCGCCGAATATGAGGCGGAGCGCTTCTATCGCGATGCGCGCATCTACCGCATCTACGAAGGGACGACGCAGATCCTGCAGCTGGTGATCGCTCGCAACATGCTGCGCGAGGCGGCGGCGGGGTGAGCTATCGCCCACTCGCCGGTGTGACCCTGATCGAAGCGTCGTCGTTCATCGCGTCGCCGAGCGCGGGTCTCTATCTCGCACAGCTTGGCGCTCGGGTGATCCGGGTGGACCAGATCGGCGGCGGTCCCGACTTTCGCCGCTGGCCGCTCGCGCAGAATGGATCGTCGCTTTATTGGGAAAACCTCAACCGCGGAAAGGAGAGCATCGCGCTCGACCTTTCGGGCGCGGAGGGGCGGGACTTGCTCGTCCGGCTGGTGCGGGCGAGCGGCATTCTTCTCACCAACTACCCGGTCGACGGGTTCCTGTCGCATGACCGGCTGCGGGGCGGTCGCGACGACCTCATCACCTTGCGGGTCATGGGGCGAGCCGATGGCGGATCGGCGCTCGACTACACCGTCAATGCGGCGGTCGGTTACCCGCTGCAGACGGGGGAGGGGCCAGGCCCGGTCAATCATGTGCTCCCCGCCTGGGACCTGCTGACCGGCGCCTACGCCGCGTTCGCGCTGCTCGCGGCGCTGCGCCATCGCGACGCGACGGGGGAGGGCGGGGAGGTCCGCGTGCCGCTGGAGGATGTCGCCATCGGCAGCGCGGCCAACATCGGCAGCATCGCCGAAGTGCTGCTGCGCGGCGCGGACCGCCCGCGCTATGGCAACAGCGTCTACGGCGCGTTTGGGCGCGACTTTCTAACTGCCGACGGCGAGCGCATCATGCTGATGGCGATGACGCCCCGCCAGTGGTCCGCGCTGATTGACGTGCTTGACCTTCGCGAAGCCGTGGCAGCGATCGAGACTGAGCGCGGCGTCAACTTCGCCCGCGACGAAGGCGTGCGGTTCGAGCATCGCGACGCGCTCTATCCGCTCGTCGAGGCGGCGGTCGCGCGGCGGCAGTGCGACGAACTCACCCGCGCGCTCGATGCAGCGGGCGGGTGCCACGGCCGATACCAGACCATGCTCGACGCCGCGCGCGACACGCGTCTGGTGGGGGACAACCCGCTTTTCGCACCCGCCAGCAACCCGAGCGGGGAACACTACCGCGCGGCGAGTGCATTTGCGGCGAAGCCCGACGCTCCGCGCCAGCCGCCGCTCCCGGCGCCAGAGTTGGGACGCGACAGCCGACGCGTTCTCAGCGATCTGCTGAAGCTCGAGCCGGCCGAAACCGACGAACTCATCGCACGAGGGGTGGTCGGCGATGCGTGATGCGGTGGAGCGGTCGCGCGCGCTGATCGCCCAGGCGCGGGACGCGGTGCTGGCGCGGCACGGGCGCTCGCCGTCGTCCGACGCGCAGCACGACACGCACGGCCTCGCCTGGATGGCGACGCTCGCGGCGGGGATCGAGGCGGTCGCGGATTGGGCGGAGGGACGCTCGGGCTACGACGCGGCGTTGGCGGCATCTTCGGTCGCCGAAGCCGAGGCGCAGCTGGCCTCCGCCATCGCGATCGGCCCCAATGAGCAGTTCCGCCCGGCGACGCTCGGCCTGCGAAGCGACGCGCCCGAACCCGCTCCTCGCGACGAGTGGATGCCGGCGCTGCTCGACGGCGCGGAGGCGGGGGAGGACGGGGGCGACGCAACGTACGACGCCATCCGCGCGCAGTATCGCCGCTACGCCAACGAACGCATCCTGCCGCACGCGCATCGCTGGCACCTCACCGACGCGCTGATCCCCGACGCGGTCGTCGCCGAACTCGCGGCGATGGGCACCTTCGGGGTCACGGTGGACGAGGCATTCGGCGGGCTCGGCCTCGGCAAGATCGCCATGTGCATCGTCTCGGAAGAGCTTTCGCGCGGCTGGATCGCGGCGGGCTCGCTCGGCACGCGCAGCGAGATCGCGGCGGAGTTGATCGCCAGCGGCGGCAGCGAAGCACAAAAGGCGCGCTGGCTCTCCGGCATCGCGAGCGGAGCGGTGCTGCCGACCGCGGTGTTCACCGAACCCGACGTCGGCTCCGACCTCGCCAGCGTCCGCACCCGCGCGCGGCGCACAGGGGATGCGTGGCGCATCGACGGTGCGAAAACGTGGATCACCCACGCGGCCCGCTCCGACCTGATGACCCTGCTCGCTCGGACGAGCGAAGCGCCCGGCTACGCGGGGCTGTCGATGTTCCTCGCCGCCAAACCGCGGGGGACGGAGGCGGTCGCCTTTCCCGCGCCGGGCATGGATGGCAGCGAAATCCCAGTGCTGGGCTACCGTGGGATGCGCGAATATGCGCTCCAGTTCGACGGTTTCGAGGCGGACCGCGATGCGCTGCTGGGCGGTGTCGAGGGGCAGGGCTTCAAGCAACTCATGCGCACCTTCGAAAGCGCGCGCATCCAGACGGCGGCGCGGGCGGTGGGCGTCGCTCGACGGGCATTCGAGCTCGCGCGCGATTACGCGACCGTCCGCCAGCAATTCGGCCAGCCGATCGCGCGCTTTGGTCGCGTCGCAGACAAGCTCGCCGTGATGGCTGCAGAGACGCTGATGGCGCGCGAGCTCAGCTACGCGGCAGCGCGCGCGAAGGACGCGGGGCGGCGTTGCGACGTCGAAGCGGGCATGGCGAAACTCTACGCTGCGCGCGTAGCGTGGACCAACGCCGACGCCTGCGTGCAAATCCACGGCGGCAACGGCTTCGCGCTCGAATATGAAGCGAGCCGCATCCTGTGCGACGCGCGAGTGCTCACCATCTTCGAGGGCGCGGCAGAGATACAGGCCGAAGTCATCGCCCGTGGCCTGTTGAGAGAGAAACGATGACCACCACCCCCGTCCGCATCAGCCGCGACACGCTGACCGAGGCGCATGCGACGCGCTTCTGCGCGACTTTCGACGCGGGGCTCCCTGGCGATGGCCTGCTTCCGCCGGGCATCCACTGGACGCTGTGCACCCCCGATGCGCGGACGGGTACGCTGGGGGCGGACGGCCACCCGCTCGACGACGGGTTGCTGCAACCGCCCGACGGCCTGCCGCGCCGGATGTGGGCAGGGAGCGACGTGGAGTTTCACGCACCGATCCGGGTCGGCGACACGGTCCTTCGCCAATCGCGCGTTTCCTCACGCCGAGACAAGCATGGCTCGACCGGGCGGCTCCATTTCGTCAGCGTCGCGCATGAGACGTTCGCCGGGGATGCACTGGCGGTCCGCGAAACGCAGCACCTCGTCTACCGGGAGGCGGTGGCGCCCGGCACGCCGCCCGCCGAACCGGTGGAACCGGACCTTCCCTCGCCGCTGGTCGACGCCCCTGCGCAGCGGAAGATCATGCCGACGGCGGCGCTCTTGTTCCGCTACTCGGCGCTCACCTTCAACACGCACCGCATTCACTATGACGCGCCATATGCCCGCGAGGTGGAGGCCTATCCCGCGCCCGTCGTGCATGGCCCGCTGCTCGCGACGCTGCTGCTGGCGCTGGCGGAGGAGGTGCTGGAACGCGCGCCGCACCGCTTCAGCTTCCGCGCGATGTCGCCTGCGTTCGTCGACCGCGAGCTCACCTTGGCGGCGATGCATGAAGGCGAGGGGCTCACACTCGCAACGCTCAGCGGCGCGCGCGAAACGGTGCGGGCGAGCGCGAGCTAGGCGGTGGTGTTGGACGACCTGGCCGACCGTCGCGCGCCTTCCACAACCTGGCGCCCGACGATCTCCAGCTGCTGCACCACTCGCGGATCGCTGCACGATCCGTCGCTGCCGAACAGCCCCGGATAGGTCCGCACGGTTGCCCCCATCGGCGTTGGCCAGCCGCGCAGGGCATGGACGATGCCGCGCATGGTGATGATCGTGCTCATCGTTGCCTGGTCGCCATAGGCGGTCGCGATCAGCCCCACCGACCGCCCATCGAGATAGGGGCGCGCGTCGGTCGACAGATCTTCGAGGAAATCGAGCGCGTTCTTGACCATGCCGGAGAGCGTGCCGTGATAGCCCGGCGCAGCGATCAGCACGCCGTCGGCGACCCGCACCGCTTCGACCAGTTCGGAGCCGGTTCCGGGGGCGTGTGCGGCACCGCCGTAATAGGGCAACGCGGCGAGGTAGGCCCCGTCGAACAGCGTCACCTCCGCCCCCTCGCTCCGCGCGACGTCGGCGGTGATGGCAAGCGCGCGTTCGGTGGCGCTGCCGGGGTGGACCGTCCCGCCGAGGGCGACAATGCGGATCACGCGGGGCTTCCTCGACAGCTGCTGGCAGGGCTTTGCGCCTAACCTTTCGCGCGCTGCTTCACAACCGCGCCGGGCTATGGCGATCGGTCGGGGGAAATAGTAGCCCCGTCGCATGGATGCCTCTCCTCCCCAGCTGTTCGACGTCGCAGTCATCGGCGGCGGGATCAACGGAGTCGGGATCGCGCGCGACCTCGCGGGCCGGGGCGCGAGGGTCGTGCTGTTCGAACGCGACGATCTTGCCAGCGGGACGTCGAGCGCGTCGACGAAGCTCATTCACGGCGGCCTGCGCTACCTCGAACATTATGAGTTCGCCCTCGTGCGGGAGGCACTCAGTGAGCGCGAGCGGCTGTGGGGCATCGCGCCGCACATCATCTGGCCGATGCGCTTCGTGCTGCCGCTGGCGCCAGGGATGCGCCCGGCATGGCTGCTGCGCGCGGGGCTGTTCCTGTACGACCACATCGGCGGTCGGAAGCGGCTACCCGCGACGCAAGCGATCGCGCTCCAGCGGCATCCCGCCGGAGCGCCGCTGCGGAGCGATCTGCGACGCGCCTTCGTTTACTCCGATTGTTGGGTCGACGATGCGCGGCTGGTCGCGCTCAACGCTCGCGATGCGGCCGAGCGCGGCGCGACCATCCTCACCCGCACGCCGGTCGAGGCCTTCGCCCGCAACGGCGAGACGTGGCGGCTCACGACACCCGCGGGCGAATTCAGAGCGCGAGTCGTCGTCAACGCGGCGGGCCCGGCCGTGCTCGACGTGCTCGCCTCGGGACCGGACGCGGGCGAACATCGCGTGCGAAAGGTGCGGGGGTCGCACATCGTGGTGCCCCGCCTCTTCGCGCACGATGACGCCTATTTCTTTCAGAACCCCGACGGTCGAATCTTCTTCGCGATCCCCTACGAGCAGCACTTCACGCTGATCGGCACCACCGACGTCGACCACGCGCCCCGCGATTCCATCGCAGCGAGCGCGGCGGAGGTTCAGTATCTGTGCGACGCCACCAATCGCTACTTCACGTCGCGGATCGCACCGGACGACGTGATGTGGAGCTTCGCCGGGGTGCGCCCGCTGCTTGAGGACGGCTCAAACCGTCCCGAAGCAGCGACCCGTGGCTATCGCCTCGACATCAGCCCGCCCGAGGCCGGAGCGACGCTGCTCACCATTTTCGGCGGCAAGATCACCACTTACCGCCACCTTGCGGAGAGTGCGTGCGAGCGCCTGGCGGAGCGACTTCCGCAGCTGTCCCGCCAGTCATGGACCGCGTCGCAAGCTTTACCGGGCGGGGATTTCAGCGTCAGCCGAGCGACACTGGCGGAGCACATGCTCCGTGACTTCCCGTTCCTAGAGCCAACCACGGCGGCGCGATTCGCGCGGTCATATGGCACAGAGGCATGGCGCCTGTTGGCGGGAGCCCAATCGCGCGCCGGCCTTGGCCGCGCGTTCGGGGGAAAGCTTACCGAGGCGGAGGGTGAGTTTCTGCGCACGCATGAATTCGCGCGTCAGGCGGACGACATCCTCTGGCGCCGCAGCAAACTCGGCCTGCATATGACCGCCGAAGAGCGCGAAGGCTTCCGTCGATTCTGGGACGTGGAGCGATTGGCCGGGTGATCGGGCCCACGCTGGCCGGCCATCACGAGATCGTTGGTCGGGGAGACAGGATTCGAACCTGCGACCCTCTGCTCCCAAAGCAGATGCGCTACCAGGCTGCGCTACTCCCCGGACCGGTGCGCGCCCTAGGCGGCTTCACGATTGGCGGCAAGGGCAACGCGGGCGAACGCGCACCCCAAAAGCAAAAACCCCGCCGAAACCTGACGGTCCGGCGGGGTCATGGTGGGCGTGGCAAGGATTGAACTTGCGACCCCTGCGATGTCAACACAGTGCTCTACCACTGAGCTACACGCCCGTTGCGCCGGGGCTTTAGGTGTGGGTCGGCGGATTGGCAAGCGCCCATTTCAGGCCCCGGCCGCGCGCGCTCCCGCAAACTGCGCCTCGACCTGCGCAACCAGGTCCTTGAGGTGGAAGGGCTTCGACAGCAAAGTCGAATCCGGCACGCGATCATTCGCTTCCAGCGCCACCGCGGCAAAGCCGGTGATGAACATCACCTTCGGCGGCTGTGCCAGCGCCTGTGCCGCCTGCGCGAGCGTGATTCCGTCGATGCCGGGCATGACGATGTCGGTCAGCAGCAGGTCGAAGGTCCCGCTCTCCACCAGAGCGAGCGCCTCGTCGCCGGTAGCGGCGGGACAGACGCTGTGCCCCGCGCGTTCCAGCGCACGCACCAAATAGGCACGCATGGCGTCGTCATCTTCGGCCAAACAGATTCGTAGCGCGGACATGGGATAGGCTGTACCCAAGTCCTGTTAACGAAATCCAGCCCGTGCTCGCCATTTGATCGCGGAAACAGGGGCGTTACAGCGCGGGAGAGACGATCTGATCGAGCCGGGGGCCCATCCGAGCTTCGAATGGCTGGGCGCCACCGCCGAGCGCCGGCTCCAACCGGTGCTGCTAACCGTGCCTCATGCTGGCCGCTTCATCCCCCAGTGCGACCGCGACCGTGCGATTGTTCCGCTCGCCGCGCTGGCGTCGCTCTCCGATCCGCTGGTGGACAGCCTCGCGTACGACGCCGCGCGGGCCGGACACGACGTGCTGGTCGCGCAGTTGTCGCGGGCTCACCTCGACCTCAATCGCGCGCCGGGAGACGTGGACGCGGCAGCTTGCGAGGGCTCTCCTCGCCGACACGGCTGCCCGCGGGTGCGCGGGGGGATCGGTCTCGTCCCGACCCGCATCGCGGGCGTGCGCGCACTCTGGGCGAGACCGCTCAGCCGTGCCGAGCTGGATCGGCGGTTGCGCACCTATCACGCGCCCTGGCACCTCACGATCGCCACGTCGCTGGCAGAGCGGCGTGCGCGGTTCGGGGCGGCAGTCCTCCTCGACCTGCATAGCTGTCCGTCGCGGAGCGGGGTTGCCGACATTGTCATCGGGAACCGCCATGGGGCGTCGGCGGGGGAAGGGGTGACCTCGCTGCTGGAGGAGCTTGTGCGGGGCAGGGGCTTCTCGGTCGCGCGCAACCGGCCTTACGCGGGCGCCTACAGCCTGACGCGGCACGCGGCTCCAGGCCGCGGGATACATGCGGTTCAGATCGAAGTGCGCCGCGACCTTTACCTCACGAGCGATGGAACGCTGGGCGCAGGAGCCTCCCGCGTGAGCTCGCTGATCGTGGAAATGGCCGACGCCGTCAGCGCCCACGTCGCGGACGTGGCGCCGCTCGCAGCCGAATAAAAACCGCCCCGCGAAATCAATCGCGGGGCGGCCAGGGTCCAGGGAGGGAACATTCCTTCAGGAACGTCCGCCGCGCAGGGAAAGGGGGAAGCCACTGCGCGACCCCTAATAGTTAATGAGCCGCGGGACCCGGCGCAAGAGGGTCCGCTCGCTATATCGCCTCAGCTCGCGGGGGTCGTCGCCGCGGCGTCGTTTGCACCCTCAGCCGCCAGCGCGCCGCCCCCGCCGTCGTTTAAAACCGCGGCAACGGGCGCTCCACCCGCGTTCGCAGCGCCGTTCGCGCCGTCCTGCGGTGGGAGCTGGAATTTGCCAGTCTGCACCTGCTCACCGAACAGGTCGCGCATCAGCCCCATCGAGAAAAGATGCGCGTAGAGCAGCGGCAGCAGACCGTTCTGCGACATCTTGCGCAGGGTGTCGCCGCGGAGATCGCGCAGCTTCTCTTCATCGACCATCTGGAAGCCGCGATACACGAACGGCTGCTCGATACCGTCGACGCCGATCGCGACCTCCCCGTCAATCAACAGCTCCGCCTTTTTGAGCTCGTCGATGAATGCCTGCGTGCGCTGCCCAGCCTGCTCGAACTGCTCGCAAAAGGTCAGGATTTCACGCGTGGTCGCCGAGGGCTGGCCGTCCTCGAACAGCGGCTGGCCATCGACATCCGGCCCGATACCCGGTGCGGTCGGGTCGAAGCACAGCGAAAGCTCTTCAGCCTGAGCGGACAGCTTCAGCAGAATGAACGGGTAGCGGCGGACATAGGCCGGGACGTAGGCCTGCTTGAGCAGCGCCCCGTCATCGCCGACGAACAGGTTGACGCCCTCGTTGAGGCCCATCAGCGCCAGCGGAACAGGAAACTCGCCCGATGCAAAGACGATCGGGTAGAAGCGCGAGGCGGCGACGAACTCGTCAACCGTCACCGGGACCGCGTGCTGACCGACCAGGAAAGGCGCCGTCGTCTGCGTCGCGACCTTCCAGTCGGCATGCTGCGCCGACGACAGCGGGACAATATCCTTGTAAAACAACGGCGGCGCCGGGACGGTGGCCATAGCAACTCCTGAAGGGCAAAGCTGCGCGCAGTCCTGCACACAGAGACGCGCGCTTTATGACCGCCATCGCCCCTACGCAAGCGCGAGCAGGAGGCGACGCGAAGCTGGGCCAGCGATGAAAGTGATGCCGAGTAAATGGTGGACGCACTAGGGCTCGAACCTAGGACCCGCTGATTAAGAGTCAGCTGCTCTACCAACTGAGCTATGCGTCCACGCGCCGATGCGGGGGGCCTTGGTTGGGCCCGGCGGTCGGGGAGCGGCGCCGTTAGCAAGGGGGCGTGGGGCGCGCAAGCCCTGTCTCGCGTCGACTAACGCAGATCGCCGGCCCGCCGCGACTTGGTTTGGCGATCGATCCCCATGATGAGCCCCAGGCAGACCAGCACGGTGAGCATCGATGATCCCCCGTACGAGATGAAGGGGAGGGGGATGCCGACCACCGGCGCGAGGCCCATGACCATCAGCAGGTTGATCGCGACGTAGAAGAACACCGCCATGGTAAGGCCCCCCGCGGCGAGTCGGCCGAAGCGCGATGGGCTGCGCTGTGCGACGCTCCAACCCCAGCGCATCAGCAGCATGAAGCCGCCGATGACAAAGATGCCGCCAAGAAGCCCCCACTCCTCAGCCATCGTTGCGAAAACGAAGTCGGTATGCCCCTCGGGCAGATAGTCGAGGTGCGCCTGCGTGCCGTTGAGGAGGCCCTTCCCGAACAGCCCCCCGGACCCGATCGTGATCTTGGACTGGGTGATGTGATAGCCGGTCCCGAGCGGGTCGCTTTCCGGATTTAGAAAGGTCAGGACGCGATTGCGCTGATATTCGTGGAGCATGCTGAAGAGTACCGGCAGCGCGGCCAGCCCGGCCGCGATCCCGCCCGCGAACAGGCGCCAATTGACCCCGGCGAGGAACATCACCGTGACCCCGCCAACCGCGACCGCGATCGCCGTGCCGAGGTCAGGCTGCAGCAACACCAACCCCATCGGCATCAGGATGATGAGTCCCGCGGGCCATAGCGCGCTCCAGGTGCGTATGTGCGATGGCGGCAGCTGCGCGTAGAATTGCGCGGTCGCGAGCACGACCATCGGTTTCATGAACTCCGATGGCTGGAGGCGGATGCCGACGTCGAGCCAACGCTGCGCCCCACCCTTGACCGCGCCATATAGCTCGACCGCGAGCAGAGCGATCAGGATCACGACATAACCGGGTGGGGTCGCCATCCGCACGAAGCTTTCGGGGATGTAGGAGATGACCACCGCCATCGTCAGCAGCAGCGCGAAGCGCATGGCGTGAGCGCCGGCCCAGGGCTCGAGGCTCCCGCCCGCCGCCCCGTAGAGCACGAGCGTGCCGAACCCGGCGAGCGCGCTTAGCAGGAGGATCGTTGGCCAGGGCAGGGCGCGGCGGATCGGTTCGGGAACGAGCGCGCGGCTCATGCGGGGGGGCCTGCTTCGGGGGGGGGGGGAGGGGGTGGCGGCGAAGGCGCGGAAGGCGCCGCCTCAACCGCGTCGGCGGCGTCAGGGGAGGTCACCGCGCCACTCGAATCAACCGAGGGCGGCGTTGGCGGGGCGTTTGCGGGCTGTGCAGCCTCGACGGCCGCGACCGGCCGCGACGGCGGGGCCTGCGCAGGCGTCGTGCCGCTCGCCCCCTTCATCGCGTCATAGCGGCGCCGCAAACGCTCCGCGGGGGTACCGCCCCAGCCAGCCTCGAGCGTCAACAGCGACTTCATCGCCTGCTCGCGATCATAGAGAAAGGTGAACACGTCCTTGGCCACCGGAGCTGCGGCGCGGGCGCCCCCCATGCCATGTTCGATCACCACCGCAGCGGCGTAACGGGGGTTGTCTACCGGCGCGTAGCAGACGAACAGGCCATGGTCGCGCGAGCGCCAGCTTCCGCCCTTACCGCTGCCACGCCCGCCGCCGCGCACCTGCGCGGTCCCGGTCTTGCCCGCGAGCTGGACGTTGGGGACGTCGAGCGCCGACCGTCGCGCGGTGCCACCCGCGACCACCATCGCCATCCCGTCGCGCGGCGCATCGAAATACTCCGGGGGTATGTCGAAGGCGGGCGTGACCGGCTGCGCGCCGAACAGGAGCTGCGGGGCCAGCTGCCTGCCGCTCGCCACTCGCGCCGCCATCAGCGCAAGCTGGAGCGGGCTCACCGACACATAGCCCTGGCCGATGGTGGCGTTGAGCGTGTCGGATGCCGTCCACGCCTGTTTGAAACGGCGCTGCTTCCACGCGCTGTCCGGGATGGTGCCATAGCGCTGCGACGTGCCCGGCAGGTCGAACTCCTGCCCCAGCCCGAACGCGCGCATGATGGGCGCGATGGCGTCGTAGCCGATGCGGTTGCCCATCGAATAGAAGTAGGTGTTGCAGCTCTGCGAGATGGCGGTGCGCATGTCGACCGACCCGTGCGTGCCGAGGCAGCGGAAGAAGCGGTTGCCGAGCCGGTAGCCCCCCGGGCAGAACACGCGCTCCTTGGGATCGACGCCGTGCATCTGCATCGCGATCGCCGCGACCGGCTTCAACGTGGAGCCGGGCGGGTAGAGCCCACGCATCGCCTTGTTGAGCAGCGGGATACGCTCGTCCTCGCGCAGCATCTTCCACTCGAGCGCGCCGATGCCGTCGGTGAAGCTGTTCGGGTCGAACGCGGGCATCGATACCAGCGCGAGAATGCCGCCCGTCAGCGTGTCGATGACCACCATCGAGCCCGATTCGAGCCCCATGCGCCGCGCCGCATAGTCCTGAAGGTCCGCATCGATGGTCAGCTGGAGCGACGCGCCGGGCTCATCCTCCTGCGTCGACAACTCGCGCACCAACTTGCCCGATGCGGTGACTTCGGCGCGCCTGGCGCCCGGCTTGCCCTTGAGCGCCGCGTCATAGTCACGCTCGAGCCCGTCCTTGCCGACCTTGTAGCCCGGCGTCAGCATCAGGGGGTCGCGGTCGCGCTTGTAATCGTCCGAGCTCGCCGCGCCGACGTAGCCGATCAAATGCGCGACCGACGGCCCGGCCGGGTAGTTGCGTACAAAGCCGCGGGCGGGAATGACGCCGGGAAGCTCGGGCAGATTGACCGAGACGCGGGCGTAATCCTCCTCGGTGAGCCCGCTCGCGACCTCTACCGGCTGCGCGCCCGCCGCGCTCGCGAGTTCGCGGCCAATGCGGTCGAGGTCGTCGGGATCGAGCGCCAGCAAGTCCCCGAGCTTTGCCAACACCGCGTCCTTGTTGCGCAGCCGATCCTTGACGATGTCGACCCGCAGCGCGACGCGATTGTCGGCGAGCGCCTTGCCGTAGCGGTCGATGATCCAACCGCGCCGCGGCGGAATAAGCGTGAGGTTGAGGCGATTGCTCTCCGCTTCGAGGGCGTAGCGGTCGCCCTCCACCAGCGAAATATAGCCCATCCGCGTCAGCAGCAGCCCTCCGACGGCGAGCTGCCCGCCCGCGAGGAGGGTCGCCCGGCGAGAGAACATCATCCGCTGCGTCTGGTCGGTGAGCGGGGGGAGGGCGGGGCGGTTGCCGCGGCGCCGCCAGGGCAGCCTCATCGCCCGATCCGCCAGCGGTCGACGCGCGCGACCAGCCACATGATCGCAGGCATCAGGAATATGCTCGCAAACAGCTGAGGCACGATCAGGCGGGCCGCGGCGGACAAGCCGCCTACGCGAGCGAACAGCGCCGCCAGCAGCAGCGCGAGCGCGAGGGCGACCGAGGCGATGATCCAGTCGAGCAGCATGTCGCGCCACACCAGCCGCAAATCGCTGAGGTCGAGCGCGAGGCCGGTCGCGGTCCAGATCGCCATCGCGCTTCCGATAGGCTGCCCGGTGACGAGGTCGTCCCACAGGCCTAGCGGCAGTCCGATCCAGGCCGGCCACAAATCCGACCGCAGCAGCCGCCAAGCGAGGAAGGTCATGTATCCGATCGGGGGCAGCACCGGGCCGCTCACCATCCAGGCGATCCCTTGCAGCGCGCTCGCGACGGCGACGGTGACCACCGGCCATACCGCGATGCCGAGCGGCGCGCGCAGGTCGCCGCGCGCGTCGGTGGCGAGCACCCTCACCGGCTGTTGGCCGTGCCCGCGTCGGCGGGTGGAGGCGGCTGCGGGACGTCGCCGGCATAGGCCGGCTCGACCAGCACCGCGCTGACCGATTCCGGCAGCGCAAACGGGCGGACGATCGCGCCGTCACTGGTCACTTGCTCGACCCGACCGATGGGCGTGCGTGGCTGATAGAGGCCGCCGGTGCCCGATGCGACGATGACGTCGCCGACCCGCAGCGAGACGGTCGCGCTCGCCAGCATGCGTCCGTCGAGAAGCGCATCCCCGCGGCCCTGCACGATCAGCGGCAGGCCATCGGAAGCACGCCGCGCGGGGACGATGGAACGCGTGTCGGTGATCAGCAGCACCCGCGACACGCTCGGACCTACCTCCAGCGTCCGCCCAAGCACGCCAGCCGCGCCGCGCACGGGGAGGCCGGGGCGCACCCCGCGATTGCCGCCCACGTCGATCACCGCCTCACGCCGTGTGCTCGTCGCTGACGTGGAGAGCAGCCGGGCGGAACTGACGGGCCGAACGTCGCCCCGCGCGAGGCCGAGCAGCGCGCGAAGCTCGCGGTTTTCCGCCTCGAGGCCGAGGCCGCGTGCCTGGCGTTCGCGCAGTACCGCCAGTTCGCGCCGCAACTCGACGTTCTGAGCTCCAGCCCTGAGATAGGCGCCGATACCGCCCCCCGCGCCCGTCGCGGCGTCCTTACCCCCGGCCACCGCGCGATTGGGAATGGCGAGCGTTTCGGTCGCGAAAATGCGCAGGCTGGCCAGCAACGGCGGGTCGCGGGTCACCAGGAACGCGATCAGCGCGGCGAACACGACTCCGACCAGCGCCACGACATTGGCCGCGAACGCGCTGTAATGCGCGCGCCGCGCATAGGTCTGACGCCCCCGGTTCGGCAGCGCCATGGCGCCCCCTCCTCAATCGCAGGTCAGGCCGAGATCAACACCCCGCGATAGAGTTCATCCTCCATCGCGCGGCCCGTCCCGATGGCGACACAGGTCAGCGGATTGTCCGCAACCGAAACCGGCAGCCCCGTCTCCTCACGCAGCACCATGTCGAGCTCGCGCAGCAGCGCGCCGCCGCCGGTCAGCACGATGCCCTGATCGACGATGTCGGCGGCGAGCTCCGGCGGGATATTCTCGAGGACGTTGCGCACGCCCGCGATGATCTGGCTGATCGGTTCGGCCAGCGCGTCGGCGATCTGGCTCTGATTGATCTCGATTTCCTTGGGCACGCCGTTGACGAGGTCGCGGCCCTTGATCTGGATGATCTGGCCGCGCCCATCGGCGGGACGCTGGGCGATGCCGAAGTCCTTCTTGATCCGCTCCGCCGTGGCTTCACCGATGAGAAGGTTGTGGTGGCGACGGACGTAGCTGACGATCGCCTCGTCCATCTTGTCCCCGCCGACGCGGACCGAGCTCGTGTAGGCGAGTCCGCGCAGCGACAGCACCGCGACCTCCGTGGTGCCGCCGCCGATGTCGACGACCATCGACCCGACCGGTTCGGTCACCGGCATGTTGGCGCCGATCGCCGCGGCCATCGGCTCTTCGATCAGCAGCGCCTGGCGTGCGCCGGCGTTGATCGCCGCGTCGCGGATCGCGCGCCGCTCAACGCTCGTCGAGCCCGACGGCACGCAGATCACGATCTCCGGGTGGCTCCAGGGGGAGGGCTTGCCGCCCGCGACCTTGCGGATGAATTCCTTGATCATCCGCTCCGCCACGTCGATGTCGGCGATGA
Organism: uncultured Sphingopyxis sp.; assembly: GCA_936933955.1. GTDB lineage: Bacteria > Pseudomonadota > Alphaproteobacteria > Sphingomonadales > Sphingomonadaceae > Sphingopyxis. The sequence goes on from CAKZIN010000091.1 coordinate 33,727, forward strand.
CGCCGTCGCGCAGCGGGCGGATCGCCTCGATCGTGTCGGGCGTCTTGCCCATCATCATCTTGGCGTCATTGCCGACCGCCTTGGTCGTGCGGATGCCGTTCAACGTCTCCACCGCCACCACCGACGGTTCGTCGAGCACGATCCCCTTGCCGCGCACGTAGACCAGCGTGTTCGCCGTGCCGAGGTCGATCGCCATGTCGTTCGACGAGAATTTGAACAGGCGGGAAAACATGTTCATCGGGACGCTCACACTCCGAACGGTGCGCCGGGCCGATGGGCGGCCGTCGCTGACAAAGGGCTCCGCCCGCCTTCGCCGATCACGAAGTTCGCGAGCCCCATCGGGACGTGAGAATGTCGCGGGGAAAGCGGGTCGCAGCGCCGCCGCGCCTGCGCTAGGAGCATGAATATGTCAATACGGCGGCTCCCCGAAACGCTCGTCAACCGCATCGCGGCGGGAGAGGTCGTCGAACGCCCGGCCAGCGCGCTCAAGGAGCTGGTAGAGAACGCCATCGACGCCGGCGCAACACGCATCGCGATCGAGCTCGAATCGGGCGGAATCGACCGCATCGTGGTGGCCGACGATGGCTGCGGCATCGCCCGCGAAGATTTGCCATTGGCGTTCGAGCGCCACGCCACTTCGAAGCTCCCAGACGAGGCGATCGAGCGCGTCGCAACGCTCGGTTTTCGCGGTGAAGCGCTCCCCTCGATCGCCAGCGTCGCGCGGGTGGCCTTCGAAAGCCGCGTCGCGGGCGCGGAGGGCTGGCGCATCCGCATCGACAACGGCGCGACGCTGGCAACCGAGCCCGCCGCGCTGCCGCCGGGGAGCCGCGTTACAGTCGAAGCGCTGTTCGAACGCATCCCCGCGCGGCGCAAGTTCCTGCGCAGCCCGCGCTCGGAATACGCCGCAGCGCTCGACGTGGTGCGGCGGCTGGCGATGGCCCGGCCCGACGTCGGCTTCACGCTGACCCACGACGGCCGCCGCTCGCTCGCGGTCCCGCCGGGGCAGGACCGGCCGCAGCGGGTCGCCGCTCTGATCGACCGCGCTCTCGTCCAGGACGGGCTGACCATCGACGCCGAGCGGGAGGGGTTCGTGCTCGGCGGAATCGCGGGGTTGCCGACATTCCATCGCGGGATCGCGGATCACCAGTATCTGTTCGTCAACGGTCGCCCGGTGCGCGACAAGCTGCTCGTCGGCGCGGTGCGCGGCGCCTATGCCGGGCTGATGGCGCGCGACCGGCACGCGGTGCTGGCGCTGTTCCTCGACGTTCCTCCCACGGAGGTCGACGTCAACGTCCACCCTGCCAAGACCGAGGTGCGCTTTCGCGATCCCCAATTCGTGCGGGGGCTGATCGTCGGCTCGCTCCGCCGCGCGATCGAGGCCGCCGGCCACCGCAGCGCGCAACCACCCGACGCGGGCGCGATGGCCGCGTGGCAGAGGGAGGGCGAAGGGGTGGACCTCACGCCTTCGCCTTCGCCCGCCACCGCTGACTACGGCTGGGCTGCGCCGCACCCCGCCGACGCGATGCTGCGTGAAGCACCGCGCACCTTCGACAGCTTTACCGCGCTCGCTCCCGTCGCAGCGCGGGCGGAGGTGGCCGCCGAACCCGTGCCGACCGGGGCTCCGCTCGGCGTCGCGCGGGGCCAGGTCGCCGCGACCTACATCGTTGCCGAGGCGGACGATGGGCTGGTCATCGTCGACCAGCACGCCGCGCACGAAAGGCTGGTGCTCGAACGCCTACGCGCCGGGGCCGCAGGGCAGGGGGTCGCATCGCAGCGCCTGCTGCTCGCGGACGTCGTCGAACTGGACGAGCCCGCGTGCGACCGCCTCTCCGCCGCGGGCGAAACGCTGGCGGCGATGGGGCTGGAGCTCGAACGCTTCGGGCCGACCGCGATGTTGGTGCGCGCCACGCCCGCTCCGCTCGGCACCCCCGACACGCGACGGTTGTTGGAGGACATCGCCGACGACCTCTCCGGGTTGGGTGAGGCGCTGGCGCTCTCCGACCGGTTGGAGCACATCGCCGCGACGATGGCCTGCCACGGCAGCGTCCGCGCGGGCCGCATCCTCTCCGTCGCCGAAATGAACGCGCTGCTGCGGGAGATGGAGGCGACGCCGCACTCCGGCCAGTGCAACCACGGGCGTCCGACTTGGGTCAAACTCGCGCACGGCGACATCGAAAAGCTGTTCGGGCGGCGTTGACCTAGCCACATCGCGAGGCCCTCGCTAAGGGCACGCTCCCCCCTCACAGGAGCATATCATGGGTTTCCGCTGCGGCATCGTCGGCCTTCCCAACGTCGGCAAATCGACGCTGTTCAACGCGCTGACGGAGACGCAGGCGGCGCAGGCGGCGAACTATCCCTTCTGCACGATCGAGCCCAACGTTGGCCAGGTTGCCGTACCCGATCCGCGGCTCGACGCACTGGCCGAGATCGCGGGCTCGCAAAAGATCATCCCGACGCAACTCGGCTTCGTCGACATCGCCGGGCTGGTGCGTGGCGCATCCAAGGGTGAGGGGCTCGGCAACCAGTTCCTCGGCAACATCCGCGAGGTCGACGCGATCGTCCACGTTCTGCGTTGCTTCGAGGACGACGACATTCAGCACGTCGACAACCGCGTCGATCCGATCGCAGACGCGGAGACAGTCGAGACCGAACTCCTGCTCGCCGACCTCGAGAGCCTGGAGAAGCGCGTCCCCGCCTTCGCCAAAAAGGCCACCGGCGGCGACAAGGAGGCAAAGATCGCCGCGACGGTGCTCGGCCGCGCGCTCGATCTGCTGCGCGAGGGAAAGCCCGCGCGACTCACCGAAGCGCGCGACGAAGAGGAACGTCGCGTGCTCGATCAGGCGCAGCTGCTGACGTCGAAGCCGGTCCTCTACGTCTGCAACGTCGAGGAGGCGTCGGCAGGGGAGGGCAATGCTTTCTCGACGCGGGTGATGGAACGTGCTGCGGCCGAGGGGGCCAAGGCGGTCGTCGTCTCCGCTGCGATCGAGGCCGAGCTGGTCGCGATGGACCCCGCCGACCGCATGGAATATCTCGAGGGTTTAGGGCTTTCCGAGACGGGGCTGTCACGCGTCATCAGGGCTGGCTACGACCTTCTGCACCTGAACACCTTCTTCACCGTCGGCCCGAAAGAGGCGCGGGCGTGGACGGTGCCGGTCGGCGCCAAGGCACCCGAGGCGGCGGGCACGATCCACTCCGACATGCAGCGGGGCTTCATCCGCGCGGAAACGATCGCCTACGACGACTTCCTCGCCTGCAAGGGCGAAGCAGGCGCGCGCGATGCGGGCAAGCTACGTGCGGAGGGCAAGGAATATCCGGTGCGCGACGGCGACGTCATGCACTTCCGCTTCAACGTTTGAGCTTCGGGACCACGTCGGCCCGGACTTGATCCGGGCCCAGGCTGTTTCTTCGCGAGGCCGGGGGAAGCCCAGCCCCGGATCAAGTCCGGGGCGACGTATTGGATTGCGTGGGTTCCACCGTCATTGCGAGGAGCGCAGCGACGAAGCAATCCAGCGCGCAACGCCGGCGGCGAACCGAGGCAGCGCGCCCGCGCGACAGGATCACCTCGCGTCGCTCGCAATGACGAGCGGATGACCCCGGTGACGACCGCCACCGGCTCGGCTACATCACGCGACGTCACGCCCCCTGACGCAAGGACGCCCGATGCTCGACCGCCGCATGTTCCTCTCCGCCGCCGGCGCCGGGCTAATTGCGGCGCCCGCGATCCTTCGCGCGCAGTCGCAGTTTCGGAGCTTTCCGTTCAGTCTCGGCATCGCCTCGGGCGATCCGTCGACCGACGGGTTCGTGCTGTGGACGCGGCTCGCGCCGGATCCTGACGATCGCCATGGTGGCATGGGCATGGCGCCGATGGACGTCGAGTGGGAGGTCGCCACCGACGACCGCTTCGCTCAAGTCGTGAAAAAGGGAACCGCGGTCGCCCGGCCCGAAGTCGGCCATAGCGTTCACGTCATCGTCGACGGCTTGCAGCCCGATCGGCCCTATTTCTACCGCTTCACCGCAGGGGGCGAGCGCAGCTTCCGCGGTCGCGCGCGTACCCTCCCGCTCGCCAATGCCGTGATTGAGCGGCTGCGGTTCGCGGTAGCGGGGTGCCAGAATTACGAGGACGGCTATTTCACCGCCTGGCGCCATATGGCGCGCGATGAAGAGCTGGGCTTCGTCTACCACTATGGCGACTACATTTACGAGTATCGCGGCTCGCCGACGCGCTCCAATTACTTCACCGGGGGGCTGACGGTTCCCGTGCGTCAGCACGACGGACAGGACGCGTTCGATCTCGCCGATTATCGCCAGCGCTATGCGCAATACAAGCGCGACCCCGACCTGCAGCGCGCCCACGCCGCGCACACTTTCCTGATGAGCTACGACGACCATGAGGTCGCGAACAATTGGGTGCAGGACATCGAGGACGATGCGCCGCGCGACCTGTTCCGCCTGCGTCGTGCCGCCGCGCTGCAGGCGTGGTGGGAGCATATGCCGCTGCGCGCGTCGCCGCTGGCCGTCATCCAAGGGGGCACGATGTATCGCGGGTTTCGCTGGGGCACGCTGGCTGAGCTGGCGGTGCTCGACACGCGGCTGTTCCGGTCGGACCAGCCCTGCGACGATGGCTTCAAGCCGCTTTGCGATGGCGTGCGCGATCCGCAAGCGACGGTGCTCGGCGCGGAACAGGAGCGCTGGCTCGACCGCGCGCTGGGGACGCGCGACACGCGCTGGGTTGGCATCGCCCAACAGATCATGGCGATGAGCCTCGACCGCCGCCGCCGCACCGAGGAGCCGACGCGCATCGGCAATATGGACAGCTGGGCGGGCTACGAGGTGCCGCGCCAGCGCCTGCTCGCCGGCCTCGCGCGGCGCGGCAACGCGGTGGTGCTGACCGGCGACGAGCATCAGAACTTTGCGGGCGACCTCGTCCATCGCGACCGCGTGGTGGCGAGCGAGTTCGTCGCGACCTCGATCAGCTCCGGCGGCGACGGCAGCGACCTTCGGCCGGGCAGCGAGCAGTTCATGGCGTTCAATCCCGAGCTCAAGTTCGTCAACGACCAGCGCGGCTATGTCGTGTGCGACGTCACCGCCGACCGCTGGGGCGTCGACTTCATGACGATCGACCGCGTCTCTCGCCCCGACGCCCGCCTCAACCGCCGCGCGCGGGCGGAGGTCGCGTATGGGACGCCGGGGCTGCGGATGGCCGATACGACGTCGGTGCCGGTGTGAACGCCACCTTTCCAGCACTGTCGCCCCGGACCTGATCCGGGGTCGGGCTTGCTCGGTCGAGGAGGGGGGTAGGTAGGCAAGGACGCCCTGTCCCGGATCGAGTCCGGGAAGACCACCGTGACGAAGCGAAAACCTACCTCGCGAGGTCGCTCATGAAGCGCGCCTCGTCGCCCGCGGCAAGCGTTGGCGCTTCCCGCGCCAGCGCGCCGAGCAGGTCGCTGAGGTCGTCCATCTCCGCCTTCGCGAAGTTGCCGAGCACGTACCCTGTCACGCGGTCCTTGTGACCCGGATGGCCGATGCCGAGCCGCACCCGGCGGAAATCCTCGCCGACATGTGCGATCATCGAGCGGATACCGTTATGACCCGCCGCGCCGCCGCCGCGCTTCACCTTCACCCGAAACGGCGCAAGGTCGAGCTCGTCGTAGAAAACGGTGATGTCGCTCGCATCGAGCTTGTAGAAATCGAGCGCTGCGCGAACGCTTGCGCCGCTATCGTTCATGAAGGTCTGCGGTTTCAGCAGCAGGACCCGTTCGTGGCCGATGCGCCCGTCGGCGATCAACCCCTTTTGCTTCTTGGTCCAGGGCGAAAAGCCGTGCACTTCGGCAACGGCGTCCGCCGCCATGAAGCCGATATTGTGCCGGTGCAGCGCATATTGCGCGCCCGGATTACCGAGGCCGACCCATAATTGCATGGCGCTCACCCGGCGTGAGGGCAGGGCGGCGAGCCTGTCGCCCGCCGCCCCGCATCATCATCAGGCGTCGGCTGCGGGCGCTTCGCCCTCGCCTTCGGCGGTGCCGCCTTCACTCGACTTGAGCGCCGACGGGGCGACGATCGTCGCGATGGTGAAGTCGCGATCGGTGATCGTCGGCTGCGCACCGTCCGGCAGCTTCACCGACGACACGTGGATCGATTCACCGACGTCGAACCCGGTCACGTCGACCTCGATCGATTCCGGCATGTTGTCCGCGGCGACGACCATTTCGATCTCGTGCCGAACGATGTTGAGCACGCCACCCTTCTTGAGACCCGGCGACGCATCCTCGTTGACGAAGGCCACGGGGACGTTGACGGTCACCTTGGCATCCTTGGCGATGCGCAGGAAGTCGACGTGCAGCGGGCGGTCGGTGACGGGATCGAACGCCACGTCCTTTGCCAGCGTCGTGGTCGCCGCGCCGCCTTCACCCACGCTGACGTCGACCGTCGCGTTGAAGAAGTGGCCGGTCATCAGCGCCTTCACCAGCGCCTTTTCCTCGACGTGGATGGGGGTCGGCTCTTCGTTGTTGCCGTAGATCACGGCGGGCACGCGGCCCTGACGACGCAGTTCGCGGGAGGCTCCCTTGCCTGCCCGCTCGCGCCGTTCGGCCGACAGCGTCAGCTGTTCGCTCATGGTCGCAATTCCTAAACTAAAGTGCAGTTGACCGCGGCGCCGACGCCTCCAGGGATGACCATCGGTCGCGCGAAGCGGCGCGCTTAGCCGCGAGCCGCCGAAAAAGCAACGTCGCGAGCCGCCCTAGGGCAAGCGACGCACGATATGCCCACGCGCGGCAAGCCGGTCGAGCAGGTTGTCCGGCCCCACGAGATGCCCCGCACCTACCGCGACCATGATGCGCCCGCGCCCCCTGAGATGCGCGTCGAGCCGCTGTGCCCAGGCGGCGTTGCGCGCATCGACCAGCGGCCCCACCAGCTCCGGCGTCTCCGCAAGCGACTCCGCCGCCAGCGCAGCGAGCGTGTCCACCTCTCCCGCCGCCCACGCCGCCGCGAGCGCGCGCGAACGCCCGGCGGCGAGATCCGCCTTGCGCACGGTTGTCGCGAGCAAACTGTCCTGCATCGAATCGGGCAGGCGGTCGAACGCCTCGAGCTGGCTTTGCGCAGTTTCCAGCCCGCGCATCGGCTTTCGCAGCGAGGCGGCGCGGCGCGCGAGCTTCGCCTCGACGCCGTTGTCGCGCGACAGGCCGGCATCGGCGCCCGCGGCATTGCTCACCGCGATCGCCAGCGCCCAGCTTTCGAGCCGATCCGCGGCGGCGGCTGGCAGCTGCGCC
>CAKZIN010000092.1 GCA_936933955.1 uncultured Sphingopyxis sp.
GGTGTGGGACGAGGCAAGGCCTCACCCTCCCGCGCTGCGCGCGGTATCCCTCTCCCGGCGGGAGCGGGCGGGGGCGCATCGCGCAGGAGGATGAGCCCGCCGCTTCAGTAGCGCTCCAGCCGCACCTGCATGTGGCGATAACCGTGGACGAAGCACGCCGGCACCCGTTCCGGTTCTGCCTCGACGTGGACGCGCAGGCGTCGCTTGGCCATTTCCTCGAGCAGCACCTGCAGCTGCAATTCTGCGACGCGCGCGCCGACGCAACGGTGGATGCCGTAGCCGAAAGCGAGGTGGCGGCGCGCATTATCGCGGGTGATGTCGATCGCATCGCCGTTCGGGAACACGCTCTCGTCGCGGTTGGCGCTTGCGTACCACAGCGCGATCTTGTCGCCCGCGCGGATCTGGTGGCCGAACAGGTCCGCGTCCTGCAACGCCGTCCGCCGCATATGCGCGAGCGGGGTCTGCCAGCGGATGATCTCCTGCACCGCGTTGGGGATCTGCTCCGGGCGTTGCTCCAGCAGCCTCTGCTGGTCGGGAAACTGATTGAGGCCGTAGGCATAGGCGCTCATGGAATTGCGCGTGGTGTCGTTGCCGCCGACGATGAGTAGGATCAGGTTCCCCATGAATTCATAATGGTCCATGTCCTTCATCGCGTCGCTGTGCAGCATGATCGAGATGAGGTCGTTGGTCGCCGGCTGACCAATCTTGGACTGCCACAGCGCGCCGAACGCCCCGCCCATCGCCATCGCCTGCTCGAGCCGCGCCTTGCGGCTCTCTGCGGTGTGAAAGCTTTCGACGTCGCCTAGCGCGTCGGACCAGTGCGTGAGCTTCGAACGCTCGTCCCAGGGAAAGTCGAACAGCCGCGCGAGCATCTGCGTGGTGAGCTCGATCGACACGCGCTCGACCCAGTCGAAGCTCTCCCCCACGGGCAGCGCGTCGAGCACCGCGGCGGTGCGCGCGACCGCGTCGGCCTTCATTTCGGCGACGGGGGAGGGGCCGAACGCGGGCGCCACGGTGCGCCGCTGGGCGGTGTGCTTGGGCGGGTCCATCGCGATGAACATCGGCGTCGGCACTTCGAATTCGAGCCGCGAATCGAAGCCGTCGCCCGCCACCGTGATCCCGCCGAGCTGCCCTGCGGAGCTATAGATCTGCGGCAACGCCTCGATATGGACGATCGGCTTGTAAGTGCTGATCGCCCAATAGGGCCCGAAGCGGCTGTCCTCGAAATAATGGATGCCGCCGTCTGCGCGCAGCTTTGCAAAGGGCTCCTGCCAGCGGTCCCGCGCCCAGACGTCGGGGTGGGTGACGTCCTCGAACCGGTCCGCCACCCGCCCCGCCGCGGGGACGGGGCGCGGGCTGGTGTCCCTGGTGATGCGGTAGCGATCCTCGACGCTGAAGTCGGGCGGCGGGGGAGGGGCGGTCTGATCGGTAACCGTCGCAGCGTCGGTGGCCATGGCTCTCTCAAAGCTCCCAGAATGGAGGGGGGGGCGCGCGGGTCGTCACGCCCGCTTCATACCCCCGAGAGGATGCCACTACTGACAGCGCTGTCAATGCGTCGCGGCGACCTGATCCTCAGTCTTGCGCCAGCGTGACAGCCAGCCGGGACCGCTCGATGAGCGCAGCACCCCGGCGCGGAATATGCGCACGCCCAGCCAGATCGTCCCCGCCACCCACAGCAGCTGCCAGGCGATGGCGATGATGTGCGGCAGCAGCGCCGGATCGCTCGCCGCGCGCGCCGCCATGGCGAGCGGGGAGGACCAGGGCACCCACCGCGCGATGGTGGCGACGGTGCTGTCCGGCGCATTGGCCGCAGCACTCGCCAACGCGAACACGCCGACCTGTAAAAAGGTCAGCGGCAGCGACAGCATTTGAATCTCGCGCACCGTCGATGCGAGGGCTCCCGCCGACAGGAACATCGCGCCCAGCAGCAGGAAAGCGAGGAAGAAGTAGATCGCGACCAGCATCACGAACAACGGCCAGCCCACCGCGGGCGTGACCGAAAGGCTCGCGGCAAGGTCGGGCGCCGCGACCAGGGCATAGTTGAGCCCGCTCGCCCCGATCAGCCCCCAGAAGCCGACGAAGATCAGCGCGATCGCGAACATGCCGATCAGCTTGCCAAAGAACAGCGCCTCCAGGGGAATGGCGGCGGCGAGAATTTCGATGACCTTGTTGCCCTTTTCCTCGGCCATGGTGCCGACCGTCTGTCCGGCGAGCAGGAGCAGCAGCATGAACATGCCGAACACCGCGCCATAGCCGAGCGCGTTGCGCGCCGAGCGAGAGCCTCCGACTTCGCGCGCGAGCGGGACGAACGTCGCGCGGCTGGCGCGCGGCGCGGTCGCACCCGCGCCTTCGCGCGCCACGGTTTCCGCCAGCAGCGCGAGATAGCGACCGGAGCTGCCGTCCTTGTTGCGCTCGGCGATGCGCGGAGCGGCGGCGGGGCCGGTGAGCGTCGCCAGCACATCGCCGCCACGGCTCACGTCACGCGACACCGCGGCATGGGCGGGGTCGAGCGGGACGATCACGATCGGCGGCGCGGTTTTCCACGCGCTGCGCAGGCGGCGATCGGCGGCGATGAAGGCGTCGCGCTCCTGCGGCAACACCTGCACCACCATCCGCTCACGGTTGCCCGCGCCCTCGGCGACCGCTCCCGCCGTCGCGCCACCGATCGCACCGAACGCAACCATCATCAGCGGCGCGAGCAGAAAGACGAGGAAGGTCGGCGTCATCACCAGCGCGACGATGTCGCGCCGCGCCACGGTCAGCACCGAACGCCAGAAGCTCATGCCAGCACTCCATCGTCCTGCGCCTGTGGTAGGAGTGCGCGCGGTTGTGGCCCGCGCGGATCGGGGGCGTCCCCCACAATGCGCACAAAGGCTTCGTGCAAGCCCGGCCGCTCGATGGCGAGCTCCTGCACACCAAAGCCGCCCGCCACGAGTGCGCCGATCATCGGATCGACACCGCCGTCGGGGATGGCAAAGTGCCAGTCGCCGCTCGCATCGCGGGTGGCTTGCGGCGGCAGGACCGCGGCGAGCGCACTGGCGTCGGCGCCCTCGCGCGGTCGGTAGCGGACCTGCTGCGGCAACAGCGCGCGTGCCTGCGCCACCGTCCCCTCGAACCGCCGCTCACCCCCGGCGATGATGGCGAGCCCGTCGCACAGCCGCTGCGCGTGCGCCATGACATGCGTCGACAGGATGACCGTCGTGCCCCGGTCACGCGCGGCGAGGACCATCGCCTCCAGCCGCTCCTGATTGACCGGGTCGAGCCCCGAAAACGGCTCGTCCAGCACCGCTAGTTCGGGGTCGTGCACCAACGCGCCGACCAGCTGCACCATCTGCGCCATGCCCTTGGAGAGCTTGCGCACCTTCAACTTCTGCGCGCGTTCGAGGCCGAGTTGCGCCAGCCGCTCGTCCGCGCGGCGGCGGCCTTCGGGCAGCGGTAGACCGCGCAGCGCCCCCATGAACGCGACCGCTTCGCGCGCGGTCATGGCGGGGTAGAGCCCGCGTTCTTCCGGCAGGTAGCCGACGCGCGCCGCGACCTCGCGCGGGCGGTCGTGGCCGAGCAGGCGGCGGGTGCCTCGGTCCGGCTCGATCACCCCCAGCAACATGCGGATGGTGGTGGTCTTGCCCGCGCCGTTAGGGCCGAGCACGCCGTAGATGCTGCCGCGCGGGATCGCGAGCGACACGTCGCGCACCGCGTCGAACCCGCCGAAGCGTTTGCTCAGATGCTCGGCTTCGACGACCCACTCGCCCACGGCGGCTTCCCCCTTGCTGCTCGAGCCTTCGATAGGCACGACTGCCCCGCTTTCAAAGCGAAACCGCGCACGGAAAGGCCGCCGCCGCTCCCCTCGCCGCCCCCTTGTCGCCCCCTTGCCGCCCCCTTGCCGCAGCGCGTTGACACGCCGCCACCCCCTCCCCTAAAGCCCCCGCCGACCGGAGACGTGGGTGAGTGGCTGAAACCAGCGGTTTGCTAAACCGTCGTAGTCTTTAAGGGGCTACCGAGGGTTCGAATCCCTCCGTCTCCGCCAGTCTCCCAAAGCCCACCTCGCTCGAACTCAGCCGCCGTGCGCCACGTGCGGGCGAGCGTCTGCGCTCCGCTGCGCGCTGTCTGTCAGCGATCTTCCGACCGCCGGGGCAAGCGCGGTGTCGCGGCATTGTCGCGAAAGAGTCACCGCGCGGTCACGGCCGCCTCCTAGCGGGCCCCACGACACAGAACAGGTGGGGCACCGACATGACGATGAAGACTCTCCTGGCCGCTTCGGTTTCGCTGGCGGGACTGCTGAGCTCAGCCCCGCTCGCGGCGCAGGCCGCGGCGGCGCCAGAGCCGGTTGCCGAGCCGACGGAGGCGGGTCAGGACATCATCGTCACCGCGCAGAAGATCGAGCAGCGCTCGGTCGACGTGCCGATTACGATCAGCGCGCTGTCTGGCGCACGCATCCGCGACCTGTCGGTGAGCGACCTCGACGAGCTGTCGGCCTACGTGCCGGGGCTCAACATTCAGGAGCAGAGCGCCAACAACCCCGGCGTCGTCATCCGCGGTATCACCTCGGATTCGGGTTCGGCGCAGCAGGGTCCGCGGGTCACGCTTTATTATAACGGCGTCGACATCTCCCGCTCGCGCGGTTCCTATCAGGCGATCTACGACCTCGAGCGCGTCGAGGTGATCAAGGGGCCGCAGGCGACGCTGTTCGGCACGGCATCGGCGGTGGGCGCGATCAGCCTCACCTCCGCACGCCCCCGCCCCGGCTTTTCGGCGGAGCTCACCGGCGGTTACGGTAATTTCAACCAGACGCTGCTCGGCGGGTTCGTCAACGCAGGCGGCGACACGCTGGCCGGTCGCCTCGCCTTCGAATGGCGTCGGCGCGACGGCTATGTCGAGAACCTCAACCCTCCGCAGGTCGAAGAGCTGTATGCGCAGGATCAGCTGGGCGTGCGCGGGTCGCTGCGCTGGCGGCCGAGCGATGCTGTGACGGTCGACCTGATCGGCACCTACGACCGGCAGCGCAATGGCGGCACACCGTTCATCTCGGGCACCTTTGCCACCGCCGACGGTCCAGCCAATCCGTTCGGCCGCGCCAACCTGTCGGGCTCGCCGCTGTCGCAGCAGGCGCTAGGGAGTGCACAGCTCGGCCTCGACCGCGACGTCTACGACCTCAACCTGACCGTGCGCGCCGAGCTTGGCGGCGGGGTCACCTTTACCACCGTCAACGGCTACCGCGAGTTCGATAGCCTGGAGGTGTTCGACGCCGACGGTTCGGCGGCCTGGTACCTCGAGTTCGCCGAGCTTGCGCAAGGGTGGCAGGCGAGCCACGAAAGCCGTTTCAGCTACGCCGACCCGAACTGGCGCGCGACCTTCGGCTGGAACTTCTTCCACGAGGATGGCGTCCAGAACGTGCCGTTCTCCGGGGAGGAGGGCACCCTCATCCAGTGCCTGACCAATGCGTTGAAGCTCGGCTGCGTCAGCGCGACGGGCAGCGTCCCGGCATCGCAGGCGACGTCGCTGCTGACCGGAGGCGCGCTGTCGCAGCTGCCCTATGCCTCGGTGTTCGAGAATCAGGGACGCAACGACAGCTATTCGGTGTTCGTCGACGTCACCTGGATCCCCACGCCCAGCCTCGAACTGACCGCGGGTGCGCGCGTGCTGATCGAGCAGCGTCATTCGGGCTATCGCTCCAGCGTGCCTGCCCCGCGGCTGCCCGCGCTGCTGCCCGCGCCGCTGCGCGCCCAACTGCTGGGGGCGCTGCCCAGCCTCGCCTTCTCGCTGGTTCCCGGCCAGGTCGATACGGGCGGGCAGACCTTCACCGCCGACGCGAGCTTTGACGCCATCTTGCCGCGCTTCAACATCCTCTATCGGCTGAGCGATCGCGCCAACATCTTTGCGACCATTTCGAAGGGCCGCCGCTCGCCGGTGGTGCAGCTTGGCGCGGCGCGCGCAGCGGGCGTCGTCCGTCCGAACCTGCAGCTCGTGCCCGAGGAGAATGTCTGGAACTATGAGGTCGGGCTGAAGGGGTCGACTGGCTTAGTCTCGGGGGCGATCGGCGTCTACTATCAGCGCTACGACGGTTTTCAGGTGAGCGTCGTCCAGCCCAATGGGACCAGCCTCACGCAGAGCGCCGGCACCGCGAGCAACCTCGGCGTCGAGGCGGAGGTGCACGTTCGCGCGTCCGACATCCTCCAGCTGTTCGCCAATGTCGGCTACATCGACGGCGGCATCGACCGGAACAACAGCTTCGCGCCGCAGTTTTCGGGCGCCCGGTTCCGTCTCCAGCCCGAATGGCAGGGCGCTGCGGGCTTCACGCTCAACGCTCCCATCGGTGGTGGTGCGCGCCTGTTCCTGACGCCGAGCGTGACGCACCGCAGCCGCATCTTCTTTGAGGTGCCCAACAACCCGTTGCTGTCGCAGGGGCCGGTGACGCTGGTCAACGCCCGCGGCGGCATCGCCTTTGCCGACAACCGTTTCGAGATCGCGGCGTTCGTTCGCAACGCCTTCGACGAAGATTACCTGCTCGACGCCGGGAACACCGGGGGCGCTTTCGGCGTACCCACCTTCATCCCCGGCGAACCGCGCTTCTATGGCGTGACGCTGACCGCGCGGCTTTAGGAGCGGCAATCGGCCGGGTGGCCCTCAAAAGGTCTTTCGCAGCTCCAGCGTGACGGATCGGCCGATCGGGTCGAGGTAGGTCGGGCGAAACAGGAGGGGGGTCTGTCCGGCGGCGTCGCGGACGGTGGGGCGGGCGTTGAAGAGGTTGCTGACGTTCAGGCTGAGGCGCGTGTTCTTTGCCCACGCAGGCGCGGTGTTGGCGGCGAAACGTTCCTGAAGGTTGGCGAACAGGCCGAGGTTGAAGCGAGCGAGCGGCGACCAGCGCAAGGGGTCGCTCGCCGCGCCCAGGCCGGATGCTTCCGTCGCGCTCTGCCAGTCGAAGGCCACGCGGCCGCCGAGCCCGCGTTTGAAGATGCCGCCGGTGAACTCCACCCGATGCCGACGACTGGCGCCGCGATAGTCGATCGCGTCGCCGCGCAGGAGGTCGAGCGGTGCGCCGCCATCCTCCAGCGTCACCTCATCCTAGAGCGTCCAGCTGTGGTAGAGGCTGAAATAGAGGCGGCTGCGAAAATTCTCGGCGCGCCGCGCAAAGGCTCCGCCGGGCTCCGCGCGGATGATCCGTGCGCCCGGAAAAGCGCGCTGCACCTCCGCTTCGCTGCTGAACGTTCGCACCTGGACGTTGCCCGGCGGCGTCGGGCCGAGCGTCCGGGTGTAGTTCACGCCCCAGCGCAGCCGCCGCTGGTGGGCATGTGCGAAGTTGACCGGGCGCGTGTCGAGTTGCACCAGCCGTCCCGCTGCGTCCCGGCCAAAGCGGTCGGGAAACGCTGCCTCTACTGCTGCGCTCGGCACCGGAAACACCGACAGCGCATCGGTGACATCGGTATCGACATAGTCGACGTCGATCGAGAGATCGGCGCGCGGCAGCGGCCGGAAGGTTGCGCCGATGTTCAGCACACGCCGATCCTCCGGACGCAGCGCGGCATTGCCGCCGAACAGCCGACGGGCATTCATCACCTCGTCGTTGGCATAATCGAAGATGGGTGCGTTCGGGGTCAGCAGCGTGGGCGCGCCGAGCTGCTCGAGGCTGGGGGCGCGCTCTTCCTGCGCCAGCGAGGCGCTGAACTGCAAGCGCGCGGCGGGGGCCCAGCGCAGGCCATAGCCGTAGGTGCGGAGCGTGCCGACGTCGGACAGGCGCTGGACGCCGAATTCCGCATTGGCGGTAAGCGCGCCTCCCCCGGCGCTGCCCGACTCATCCGCGCCCAGCAGAGGGACGTCGAGAGCGGCGCGCGCGCGGGCGGTGTTGCGGTCGAGGCGCGCTGCCGCGGCGCCCGGCACGTCGAAGCTCTCCGCGTCGAAACTGCGCGTGGAGACGCCGATCGCGACGCTGGCGGACGCGAACCCGCCGGGGAGCGGCGCCACCGGTCCGCTCAACAACAGGTCGTAATCGAGCACGTCGTCCTTCGATCGCGTGCGCTGGTCCGGCTGACCGGCAAGGTCGGTGCGCGTGTTGGTGAGCGCCTGGTTCCAGCTGCCTGTCGCCGACCAGGCCCAGCGGCCGAGCAGGCCATGATGGCTGGTGCCGATCGAAAAGCGCCGGGTGTCGATGTCGCGCGCGATCGGCTGGGTACCGGCGAGACCGAGCAGAGCGTCGGTGCCGACGAACTCCGCCCGCGCGGAGAGGGTCGATGACACGCCGGGAAGGAGCGGCCCGCTCGCGCTGGCCTGCACCGCGGCGCGCTCGGAGCTCGGCACGACGGTGCGGAATTCCGACTGCGCCGCGACCAGCGGATCGGTCAGCCCGAGCTCGCTTTCGAGCAGCGAGGACGATCGCGAATATTCGACGCCGCCCGACAGCCGAAGATCGTCGCGGATCATCAGCCGATCCGCGCCGAGCGACAGCGCCGACCAGCCTCCCCCGGTGGCGATGGAGGGCGTTAGTTGCACCGTGTTGGCGTTGAATTGCCGCACGGTGACGATGTTCACGACCTTTTGGTCGGGGCGGTAGCCGTAGCGCAGCGCGAGCTCCTCCGGGAAGATCTCGGTCCGCTCGATCGCTTCGACGGGTATGCGCGCGATTTCGGTGAAGTCTGCGACCCGCCGTCCGTTGAGCAAGGTGACCGGCCCGCGATTATCGGCCGTGCGATTGCTCGCAACCTGACCGCCGAGCGCCTCGATCAGCTCGCTGACGTTGCTGGCGCCGAAGGCGCGGATGTCGTGCAGGTTGAGCGTGCGTTCGGGGGGCATGTCGCCGATGACCGAGCCGCGCGGCCGCTCGCCCGAGACGACGATGTCGCCAGGCTCCCCATTAGGGACGCGCCGGATCGAGGTGGGGAGGGGGTTGTCGCCCAGTTGCCGCTGCAGCTCCTGCTGTAATTCCGGCGGAAGCGGGTTGCCGTCACGATCGCGAAAGATCACGCGCGGCGCGGTTGTGGCCCCCGGTGCGGACGAAGTGGCTGGTGGCGCGGGCTGCGGCTGCGAGGCGCTGGGCGCAGCGGGCGCAGCGAACCGCAGGCACGCGAACCGCAGGCACGCGAACCCACGCGTCCCCTCCCCATCAGCGACCGAAGGGAGCGTCCAGCCACACTGGCGAAGCGGCCCCCTTCAGGCCAGCGCCGCCCGCGGCGGCCGCGCCATCCAATTCACCACGCTCGCACCGATCCCCACCACGATCATCACCGGCCAGAAGGCCGCGTAGCTGCCGGCCGTTTCCAGCAGCACGGCGCCGCTGCCGGCGCCCAGGAAGCCGCCGACCTGGTGGCTGAGGAAGCACACCCCGTACAGCGCGCCCAGGTCCGCCACGCCGAAGCGGCGGGCGATGGCGGCGCTGGTCAGCGGGATCGTGCCCAGCCAGACGAAGCCCATCACGGCGGCGAAGACCACCGTCCCGGCATAGGTCGGGGTGGTGAAGGCGAAGCAGGCGATCGCCACCGTGCGCAGCAGGTAGATCCAGCCCAGCGCCAGTTCCGGCCTGATGTAGCCGCTGACCTTGCCGCACAGCCAGCT